>CAZMJQ010000479.1:0-4161 GCA_964566475.1 uncultured Propylenella sp.
TATCGTGGTCGGCGGCCTGATCATTCCATGGATGAAGCTGACGGGGTCGAAGCTCCTGTGGCGCCGCGTCGACTTCATCTACCCGCCGCTAGCGCTCGCCACGCTGGCGGCGCTGCTCGTCCTCGTGGTCCTGGAGGATGCCATCGACGCCGCCACCGGCCTCATCAAACGCGTAGTTTCGCACAGCTCGGGGGAGATGCAGGAGAACTTCATCATCGCGTTCCTGTTCCTCTACGTGCTGTTTCTTTGGCGGCGCGCACGCGAGGTACGAAGCCGATGTCGGTAGGCGAGGTGTGCGATCACCCCAAAGGGCGGGATCGGTTCATCGGAACTCCACGCGGCCCTTCTCCGCTCCCTCCGACCGCGGCGGTTTGATTACGGCGTCCCGAGCGCAACGTTGTGCGCCCGTTGCCGAAGGAACCTGCCCTAGCCGTGACCGCGGGGAGTAAGCTTACCCGTCCTCCTGAAAAAGAAGGACAGTTACGGCAAACGTCAACGCGGTAGTGGGCGGCAGCCATGCTGCGAATATCGGATGGAGAATGCCATTGGAGCCGAGATCGATCACGACCTCGTTCGCGGCATAGAGAAGGAAACCGATCGCGGTGCCGGAGAGGATCAGGCCTCCCCGGCTGCCGTCTCGGGTAAAGCGCAGGCTCACCGTCGCCGCGATCAGTACCATCGCCAGCAACATGAAAGGCCTGTTGAGTAGGGAGTGGAAGACTACGCGGAAGGGGTTGGCTTCGATGCCCATCTGGCGAGCCATCTCGATGGCGTGCGGCAGCGACCAGACGTCGATCGTCCAGGGGTCCAGGAAGGGTTCTTGAAGCCCGGCGGGGGTCAGCCGCGTATGCAGCTCATACACGCCGACCGACATGTTGGAGGCCGTTGCCGAGAGCACCTTTGCATCCTGCATGACCCATCGGTCGCTGACGAACTCGGCGCGGCTTGCCGTGACTTTCTCGCGAAGATTGCCCTCCATGTCGAAGATGTACGCCGTCACGCCGAACAGCGTGCGGCGATCGCCGCTCGCGGAACCGACATGAACGACCGACTGTGTCCCGGGCCCTTCCTGCCGGAACCAGCGGCCTTCGTTCCAGGGCGCCTGGCCTTTGAGCTCGGCCTCCAGGCTCGCCGCCCGATGACTCAAGGAAACGGCCAGCGGGTTGAGTGCGGCCGTCGCTATCGCGCCGAAGACGAGCGCAACCGTGGCTGGACCACGCAAGAAACCCCAGGCGGAAATCCCGCTCGCTCGGGCCACAACAAGCTCGGAGCTCCGCGAAACGTCGAGCAGGGCGACGGTGGCTCCAAAGAGAAAGACAAACGGCAGCATGGCGTCGAGTAGAATGGGAATCCGCATCACGCTCAGCTTTAGGCCGGCTGCTGCGGTGAAGACTTCTTCGTCGGCGAAGCGGCGCAGGACGTCGAGAAAATCGGCAATGCCCACAATAAGTCCGAACACGATGAATATGAGCGCCAGCGTCGCCGTTAATCTCCTTGCGATGTAGAGGTTGAGGACGCGGGCGCTCATGCGGAGTCGAGTGCCCTGGCCCGAACCGCATCTCGACCCGGAAGGCGATGGCGGAGTCGGTTGATCCCGCTGCGTATCGTCCGCAACTGAAATGAAGCCTTTGCAGAATTATGGGTCGCATGGATACCGAACGCGAGACCGACCATCGGAACGACGAATATGAATGCCGTCGCCTCGCTCAGGCTGCGGCCAAGGACGAACGCGGCATAGCCTCCAGCGCGAAACATCACGCAAAGGAGCACGACCCTTGCGATCGCGAGCGTGCTGTCCTGGCGGTTCGTACACGGACGTCCGAGATAGCCCAGGGCGATGAAGGCGAAGACCAGGGTGTAGAGGGGAGCCATAAGGCGCTCGTATATCTCCGCCCTCACTTTCAACGGATTGGCCTCTGAATAGGGATCTCCCTGCGGCGGAGACCACAGATAGAATGTCGAGCGTTCGATAGCCTTGAAGATCGGAACGGTGCCCGCCGAACCGATCAGGCGGAGGTCGATGGCATAAGCCTCGAAGCTGCCGAGGTCCTGCCTGTCGTCATCCTCGAAAACGAAATCGCCATGCTGCAGCACAAGGAAAGGCCCGCTTGCGGATTCGATCAGCTGTCCGTATCGCGCGGAGAATGTCCTCGACTCCGTGGGGCTGCGCGCGTCGCTGATGAAAACGTCCTGGAAAGTACCGTCGGGCAGACGCCGACGGAAATGCATTGTGAGGCCTTCTTCCAGGCTATGGAAGCTGCCGTCCTGAACAAGACTCGCGATCACGTCGGAACGCACTTCCGTTGAGATTGTACGCAACAGGGCAAGTCCGGCTGGCGCGACAACGTGATAGGAGGCGACCAGACCGAGCGTCACCAGAACGCCGAGCGTGACGATCGGCCGGCTCACGACCGCCGGAGACGCACCGGCGGCCGCGACGACCTGAAGTTCGCTGTCGCTGATCATCCTGTTGAGGATGACGATGACGCCGATCAGAAAGGCGATCGGCGCCACCACCTGGATCACGGCGGGAAGCACCGAAGCCGTCATCAGCAGAAAGACCCACAGCGCCTGGCCTTTGGCAGTGACGACGTCGAGCCTCTTCAGGAGCTGGGTCACCCATGCGGCGGCAGTCAGCGCGCAAAGCAGCAGCAGGAAAACCTGGGCGGTACGCTTCAGCACATAGCGCTCGATCAAGCGCATTCGATCATCCGACAACAGATGTCGTGAGCAGGGTCGCAACGGCGAAGGCTAGGGGTGTTTGCATCTCGTTCGGCAATCCAATCGTCGAGAGAGTCCGCAAGAATTTGACGCAAAATGGGCCATCAATGTCATAAGATTCCCTCACCGCTGGCAACCGTCAACCGGGAAAGCAGGCTTCAAGGTCGTCCATAAAGCAAGCGACGGCGCTCGGCAGCTTGCTCTCGTAGTCCTTGGCCAGGAGACGGCGGCCCGGAATTTTGCTACACGATTCCCTGATACCAGGGAGATCTCAGGGCATTTCGACCATTAGCCTTTCGTCTCGGCGCTACCGCGTGAACGACTGGGCGTTGCCGGCGTCCACGTTGATGATGTTGCCGGTCGACTTGGCGGCCATGTCGGACGCCAGGAAGTAGATCGCCTCGGCCACGTCCTCCGGGAACACCGAGCGCTTCAAAAGCGAGCGCTGGCGGTAGTGCTCCTCCAGCTCCTCCGGCTTCATGTTGTAGGCGGCGGCGCGTTGCTCGCGCCATTCGCCCGTCCAGATTTTCGAGCCGCGCAGTACCGCGTCGGGATTGACGACGTTGACGCGGATTCCGTCCGCGGCGCCCTCCAGCGCCAGGCAGCGGGCAAGGTGGATCTCGGCCGCCTTGGCGGTGCAGTAGGCGGCCGCGTTCGGCGAGGCTGCCAGCCCGTTCTTCGAGGCGACGAACACGATCGATCCGCCGAGCTTCTGGCGCTTCATCAGGCGGTAAGCTTCGCGCGCGACCAGGAAATAGCCGGTGGCGAGGATATCCATGTTGCGCTGCCAGAGCGCGAGCTCGGTCGCTTCGAACGGGGCGGAGGAGGAGATGCCGGCGTTTGAGACGAGGATGTCGACGCCCCCATACTCGGCCGCCGCCTCCTCGAACGACCTTGCGACGGCGGCCTCGTCCGTCACGTCGAGCACGGCGCCGCGCACCGCGTCCTTGCCGTGCGATGCGCGGAACGCTTCGAGTGTCGACGTCAGCGCCTCCGCGTCGATGTCGGCGAGCACCACACAGGCGCCCTCGTCCAGCAGGCGGGCCGCCGTGGCGCGCCCGATTCCACCGGCGCCGCCCGTCACCAGCGCGACCTTGCCGGCCAGGCTCTTCGGCTTCGGCAGGCGTTTGAGCTTCGCTTCCTCCAGCAGCCAGTATTCGATGTCGAAGGCTTCCTGCTCGGGCAGCCCGAAGTAATCCGAGACGCTGGAAGCGCCGCGCATGACGTTGATGGCGTTGACATAGAACTCGCCCGAGATGCGGGCCGTGGCGCGGTCCTTCGCGAAGGTGAACAGGCCGACGCTGGGCATCAGGTAGACGACGGCATTGGGATCGCGCATCGACGGCGAGCCGGGATCCCGGCAGCGCCGATAATAGGCTTCGTAGTCGGCGCGATAGGCGGTGACGTCCTCGGCGAGACGGTCGACGACGTCATCGAGGT
>CAZMJQ010000480.1:0-3742 GCA_964566475.1 uncultured Propylenella sp.
GCTTCTCGCCTGGTTCGGGGCCGACGTCATCAAGGTCGAGCGGCCCGGCGTCGGCGACATCACGCGCGGCCAGCTGCGCGACATCCCCGACGTGGACAGCCTCTATTTCACGATGCTGAACCACAACAAGCGCTCCATCACCATCGACGGCAAGAACCCCAGGGGCAAGGAGATCCTGGAAGGCCTGGTGAAGGTCTGCGACGTGATGGTTGAGAACTTCGCTCCGGGCGCTCTCACGCGCATGGGCTTTTCGTGGGAGCGCATCCAGGAGCTCAACCCGAAGATCATCCTTGCCTCGATCAAGGGCTTCGGGCCGGGACCCTACGAGGACTGCAAGGTCTACGAGAACGTGGCGCAGTGCACCGGCGGCTCGGCTTCCACGACCGGCTTCCGCGACGGCCCGCCGCTCGTCACCGGCTCGCAGATCGGCGATTCCGGAACGGGTCTGCACCTGGCGCTGGGCATCGTCACGGCGCTCTACCAGCGCACCAATACGGGGCGCGGCCAGCGCGTCACCGCCGCCATGCAGGACGGCGTGCTCAACCTCTGCCGCGTCAAGATGCGCGACCAGCAGCGCCTCAAGCACGGGCCCCTGAAGGAGTACAGCCAGTACGGCGAAGGCATCTCCTTCGGCGACGCGGTGCCGCGCGCCGGCAACGATTCCGGCGGCGGCCAGCCCGGCTGGATCCTCAAGTGCAAGGGCTGGGAGACCGACCCGAACGCCTACATCTACTTCATCACGCAGGCGCCGGTCTGGGAGGCGATCTGCGACCTCATCGGCAAGCCGGAGTGGAAGACCGACCCCGACTACGCGAAGCCGCCGGCGCGCCTGCCGCGGCTGAAGCATATCTTCGACACGATCGAAGCCTGGACCATGACCAAGACAAAGTTCGAGGTCATGGACATCTGCAACGAGAAGGACATCCCCTGCGGGCCGATCCTCTCGATGAAGGAGCTGGCCGAGGAGCCGTCTCTAAGGGACACCGGCACCGTGGTGGAGGTCGACCACCCGACGCGCGGCAGCTACCTCACGGTCGGCAACCCGATCAAGCTCTCCGACAGCCCGTCGGAGGTCGTGCGCTCGCCGCTGCTCGGCGAGCACACGGAGGAGATCCTGCGCGACGTCCTGAAATACGACGAGAAGCGGATCGCCGAGGTGCAGGAGTCGGGCGCCATCGGCGAGGCGCAGCGGCAGGCCGCCGAGTAGGCTCCGCGACTTCCGGTGCCCGCGGGAACCACGGCTACTGCGCCGTGTAACCACCGTCGATCACCAGCTCGGCGCCGGTGACGAACTTCGATTCGTCCGACGCGAGATAGAGCACGCCATAGGCAATGTCGTCGGGCTCTCCGACGTGACCGATCGGGTGCATCGCGTCGAGCGTCCTGCGTCCCTCCTCGACGTCGGCGCCGGAGTCGCGCAGATAGTTCTCCACCATCGGGGTCCAGATATAGCCGGGATGCACGGAGTTGACGCGGATCCTGAGCCGGTTCTGGGCGCAGTAGAGCGCTACCGACTTGGTGTAGAGCCGCACGCCGCCTTTTGACGCGTTGTAGGCGCCGAGGTTGGGATCGCCGACAATTCCCTCGATCGAGGACAGGTTGACTATGGAGCCGGCCGTCGCGGGTCTGCGCGCCTTCATGGCGCGGATCGCGTGCTTCGTCCCAAGGAACACCCCGTCGAGATTGATGCTCGTCAGCCTTCGCCAATCCTCCAGCGTCTGGTCCTCCGGCGGACAGCCGAAGCCTATGCCGGCATTGTTGACGAGGACGTCCAGGCGCCCGAAGCGCTCAAGCGTCGTTGCGATTACCGACTCCCAGGCTGCCTCGTCGGCGACGTCGTGATGCAGGAAGATGGCCTCGCCACCCGACCCAACGATGGCGTCGGCGACCGACTGACCTTCCTTATCCTTGATGTCCGTGAGCACGACCTTGGCGCCCTCGCGCGCCAACATCTGCGCTGCCGCCTCGCCGAGTCCGACGGAGGCGCCGGTCACTACGGCGACCTTTTCCTGAACGCGCGCCATCTCGATCTCCCGCTGCTGTTGAGCATGCCCTGCAGGCTACACGCGACTGGCGGGACGCGCGTTGCGGGAGATCAAGGTATCGCGTTGGTGAACCAGGCTGCGGCTTCGACTACTCCGCTTCGTCCGCGCCCTCGGCCTGAAGCTGCATGTAATGCTGCTCGCCGACCGACTTCAGGAGGTCGAGCTGCGTTTCGAGGAAGTCGATATGTCCTTCCTCGTCGGCGAGGAGGTCTTCGAACAGCTTCATCGACACGTAGTCGGCGGCGTCGTGGCAGATCCTGCGCGACTCGGAGTAGTGCTTCCGGGCGTCGTATTCGCCCGCCAGGTCGCTCTCCAGCACTTCCTTGATGTTCTGGCCGACGCGCAGCGGCGCCACTGTCTGCAGGTTGGGGTGGCCCTCCAGGAAGATGATCCGCTCGATCAGCTTGTCGGCGTGATGCATCTCCTCGATCGATTCCGCCCGCTCCTTCTTGGCGAACCTGGTGAAGCCCCAGTCCTCGGTGAGCCGATAGTGCACCCAGTACTGGTTGACCGCGCCGAGCTCAAGTTTCAGCGCTTCGTTCAGGCGCTGGATGACTTTCTTGTCGCCCTTCATCGCGTCCTCGTCAGAGATTGGCCAATGAGGCCAATCTAGGCGAGTTTCCCGCCGCGACCAAGGGTTTTTTAGAATTATTCTAGAGTATGAGCATCGACATTCGTGCGTCGCAACTCACGCCGCCGGTGTCCAGCCCTCCTCCGGCGCGGGCTCCGCTTCCCCGGCGCTCCATTCGCCACGCTCCATCCGCTCGCGCACCAGGGTCCCATGCTCCACCAGGATGCGCGAGACGTGCGGGAAGCAGCCGCAGCACTTTCCGCGCCGTCCGAGCCGGTGATAGAGCAGGCCCGGAGTGAGGACGGCGTAGGGATCGTCGGCCAGGATCTCCTCGATCACGGCCTCGATATCGCCGCGGGTGATGATGTTGCAGGAGCAAACGATCATGCGGGAGGCACTCGGTTTCACGCATTGAATGACAAGGATATTCATGTTTTCAAGCGGATAAAGCGGGTAGCGTCAATTCGTTCGGTCGCCGGCCCTACACAAATGTCGCAGTGTTGCTTATGTGAGGCGCATCGCCGCTCCCTGAACATTCGCAGGTCCGGTCTCCAGCCGGATGGAAAGCCTCGCCGACCGGAACCCGCATGGCCGAAGAGACCCTCGTTGCCGAGCGCACGGAGCGCGACAGACGCGCTGCCCCGGCGTCAGACTGGCGCAGCCGGCGGACCTTCGCGATCATCTCGCATCCCGACGCCGGCAAAACGACCCTGACGGAGAAGCTGCTTTTGAAGGGCGGCGCCATCCGCATGGCGGGCGCCGTGCGCGCGCGCGGCGAGAGGCGACGCACGCGCTCCGACTGGATGGCCATCGAGCGGGAGCGCGGCATCTCGGTCTCCTCCACCGTCATGCGTTTCGAGCGCGACGGGCTGGTCTTCAACCTGCTCGACACGCCGGGCCACGAGGATTTCTCCGAGGACACCTACCGCACGCTGACCGCCGTCGATTCCGCCATCATGGTGATCGACGCCGCCAAGGGCATCGAGGCCCAGACGCGCAAGCTCTTCGAGGTCTGCCGGCTGCGCGACATCCCCATCGTCACCTTCGTCAACAAGATCGACCGCGAGGGGCGGCACCCCTTCGAGCTGCTCGACGAGATCGAATCGAGCCTGGCGCTCGACACCGC
>CAZMJQ010000481.1:0-8772 GCA_964566475.1 uncultured Propylenella sp.
CTCCCGGTCGGTGATTGCGAGGATGACTGCGAAGTCGAAGTTGGGACCGTTATGGATCCAGATCTTTTCTCCCGTGACGCGCCAGCCGGAGGGTTGGCGCTCGGCGAGGGTGCGCACGCCGGAGACGTCGGAGCCCGCCTCCGCCTCGGTGATGGCGAAGGCCGACACGGCCTCCCCGGCGAGCAGCGGACCGAGATATTTCCGCTTCTGCTCGGCTGTGCCGTGCTTCGACAGGAGCGTCCCGATCATCTCCACGTTGCCCAGCTCGTCCGCGAGCCCGCTATAGCCGCGGCCGATCTCCTCCATGAGGATTGCGTAGGTGCGCGAGTCGCCGCCGCTGCCGCCGTCATCCTCCGGCAGGGTCACGCCGAAGAGGCCGATCTCGGCCATGCGGCGGTAGAGCTTCCCCGGAAACGCCTCCGCGGCGTCGAGGTCGCCCGCCACGGGGCGTATCTCGTTCTCGGCGAACGTCCGCGCCGTCCTTCGGATCATGCTATGAAGGTCGCTATCCAAGATCGGCACCTAGAACGGCGTCGGGTCGAGGAAGCGCCGGAGCACGTTCGTCGTGATCGTAGCGACGTTGTTCCGGTAGCCGTTGTAAGGCAGCGACCCGCAATAGGTGATCGAGCCGACCGAGAAGACGGCGCCGCCCTCCTTCGTCTCGAAGAACACCATGTCTGCGCGCACGACTTCCGACTCCGGCCGGTCCGGAAACTGGCGAAGCAGCTCCTCGTTCACCTGCCGGAACATCGGCCCGTGACCCTCCGAGGAGGCGAGGACCAGGGCGTGCGGCGGCGTCCCGAGCGCAAAATCGGCGCGGTCGACCTCGAACCCTGCGGCGCCGCCGCCGAAGAACCCGAAATCGCCGATGATCTCCTCGGGGCCGATGCCTTCGAAGATGAACGCCGCGCGCGGATCGAAGCTGCCCGGCTGGCGACGGTAGTAGCTGCCCTCGTAATTGCCCTGGGCGGAGAAGCCGACGCCGGCGAGCTGGTTCGGCGTCCGGCCGTTCCGCCGCCAGAGGCCGCCGTAGCTCCCGTCGAAGGCATGGTAGTACTCGCCGGGCTCGGCCGCCCACAGGCGGATACCCCCCTCGGCACGGCGGAGCTCGATGACGCCAGGAAGATCGCCATGCGCCGCGATCTTCCAGTAAAAGCCGTTCCCCCCCAAATAAGCCATCCGCCCCCCACCATCGACGTAGGACTGGAGCGCCGACACGGACACCGGCGTGTGGTACTCGGGATGCGCGCCGGTGATGAGACAGTCATAGGGCCGAATGAGGTCCACGCCCTCGTTGTGCAGGTCCTCGTCGGTGATCACGTCAAACGCGACGGCGCAGTGCTCGAGCCAGGCGGTGATGTAGGTATCCATCGCCGCATGGCGGAGGCCGGAGCCGCAGCGGTCCGTGGCGGCGATGAAGCGCGGGCGCATGTTGAGGTTCGGCCGCAGGCGGGAGCTGAAGCAGACGCCGCTCCCGTCGTCGTGGCGGTCGTAGGTCGAGCGGCCGAGCTCGCGATGATCCTTCAGGAAATAGGGATAGGCGCCCCACTCCGCGATCCGCTGGCGCGAGCGCTCCTCCAGTCCCGGCGAATCGAAGTTGCAGTACGCGAGATAGGTGAAGGTCGGGACCAGGAAGACGACGCGGGCGGTCGGCTTTCCCGTGTACGGCCGGACCGTGAAGGGAATGTGGTCCTCCAGGTCGCCGCACCGGAGCCGCATGGCGTAATTGCCGGATGGAAAGCCGTCCGGCGGCGTCCAGGAGAAATCGGTCTCCCAGCCGCAGTCGTAAAGGTCGTCGTGGTGGAAGTAGATGGCGGCGAACTGATCGGGCACCTCGGTCCAGCGCATGATCTCGCCGGTCCATTGCGAGCCCGTCATCGCGCGGGCAGGGAGATTCACGATCTCGCCACGCAGCCCGTTCGGGCCGACGTCCTCGATCCCCGTCGTTGTGATGCCCCTTGCAAAATCCCACTCGGCGAAGACGGTCTCGCTGCCGTCAGGGCTGATCAGGAAAATCGACGGCGCCTCGAGCTTGCCGTTGTAGTGCTCGCCGACGGAGGCAGGCCCCTCGCCCGGCCTGCACTCGGCCGCGGCGATCAGGATGGGCCGGTCGGCCGCGTCCCATTCGCCCGGCTCCGCATCGGACTCGACGGAACCCTCAACGGGATCGCGGTGCGCCGGCTTCAATGCCCTGAAGGCGGCCCAGACGCGTTTCCTTCCCGGATCGTATCCGCCGCTGACCTCGTACCAAGACCGGGCGCGAAGCGGTGCCTTGCAGGCGGCCGCGAACATGCGGCTCCCATCGGAGAGCGCGAACGAGACTGCGCCGCTTTCGTCGAGCAGAAGCGCTGCGCCGCGTCCGGACACCGCGTCGCGCCGGGAGATCAGCGCTTGTCGTCCGCGGCCCGGCAGCGTCGGCCAGATCAGCACCCGGAAGCGCACGCCGGCCTCGCCGAGGCCGGGCGCTCCGTCGACACGCGCGTGGGAGCCAAGGTGTACCGGCTGGACGCGTGAGGGATAGGTTCCATCCGCCTCCGAGGCCACCTCCACCTCGCGGTAGCCCGGCCCGTGCGGGTTTGCATCGCCGCAAAGCACGCGCACCAGTCGCGCCTCGAACGGCCGATCCTGCGCAGAGCTCACCTTGAAGCGAATTTCCTCGCTGCTTCTGACGCTCATGCGATCGGCGTACCCGACCAGAGGTACCATTGACGTCCTCGCTACGAAGCGACAGCGCCGGGCAGGCGCATAGAAAGCGTTTACTCAGAAACCCACCGTCGCGTCAAGAATCGTCTGGATCATTCAGGAAGGGCGGAATTCTGCGGATCCCTTCCAGCCGACTGCAACCATCCCCGATCCCACCGTGTCGTAAACGAATTGACAGGACACCCCTCGTTCAGTCAGATATAGAAAGCGTTTTCAATTCATGCCCTCGGAGCACAGCGGGTGAGCCAAGTCACGGCCGGATCGGGAGCTCAATCGTCACAGCACGCGGAAAGCCGGATGACCGCGGTCGAATCGAACGAGCCTCTGTGGCGCCGCGTCGCCCAGCAGAGCTGGTACTACACCCCGAGCGTCCTGACGCTCCTTGGCCTTCTCCTCTTCTGGCAGTTCGCCGTGGAGTATTGGGAGATCAAGGAGTTCATCCTCCCCTCCCCGATCGCCGCGATCGCCACGTTCGGCGAGGAGCGCTACCAGTGGGGCTACAATCTCTCCATCACGCTTTATGCCGTCATCGGGGCGTTCTTCTTCACCGCGGTCACAGGGCTGCTGCTCGGCGCGGCGCTCGTCTGGAACTCGATGCTCGAGCGGACGCTGCTGCCGATCCTGGTCATCTTCAACACGCTCCCGAAGATCGCGCTCGCGCCGATGGTCATCTTCTGGATCGGCTACGGCGTGAAGGCGAACATCGTGATCGGCGTGGCGGTCGCTTTCTTCCCGATGGTGCTGAACACGGCCGCGGGGCTGCGCAACGTCGAGCCCGAGCTGCTCGACCTCGTGCAGGCGCTGAAGGCTAAGAAGTGGCAGGTCTTCCTGAAGATCAGGCTGCCGAGCGCCCTCCCCTACATCTTCGTCGGCTTGAAGCTGAACGCGGTGTTCGCGACCGTCGGCGCCATCGTCGGCGAGTTCATCGCCTCCACTGCCGGCCTCGGCGCCGTCATCATCGTCGGGAACACGACGCTCAACACGCCGTCGATCTTCGCCTCGCTGCTTCTGATCTCGCTCATAGGCATGGTGATCTACGGCCTCGTCATCATCGCGGAACGCATACTTGTGCCTTGGGAATTCCGGGGGCAGGCGACTGTGTAAGGGATCGTCGCCTGCCTGCGGCGCAGCCGCCGAAGGTCCATTGCGGGTCTGGCGGCCATCAACGGAGGGAGACATGCTGAAACGTAGAATGCGCACTGCAATGGCCGCGGCGGTCGCCGTGGCGACCATGCTCGGCATAGGCCGCGCCTCCGCTCAGACGGAGGACGTGGTCCTGCTCCTGAACTGGTTCCACCTCGCCGACCATTCCATCTACTACCTCGGAAAGGAGCGCGGCTTCTACGAGGAAGAGGGCATCCGCCTCATCGTGCAGCGCGGCTACGGCTCCGGAGACACGGCGAAGAAGATGGAGCTGAAGCAGGCGACCATCGGCGTCGCCGAGACCGGCGTCGTGGTCACCGCCATCAGCAAGGGGGCGGACATAAAGCTTGTCGGGATCGTGTTCGACAAGCCGGTGAACGGCATCTTCTCGATGGCTTCGGCGGGCATCGAGACGCCGAAGGACCTGGAGGGCAAGTCCATCGGAGCGCCTCCGGGCGACGCGCACGTGACGCTGTGGCCGGCCTTCTGCGAGGCCAACGAAATCGACTGCTCCACCATCGAGCTGATCAACATCCAGCCCGAGGGCAAGCAGGCCATCGTCGCCTCCGGCCAGGCCGACGGCGCCTTCGACGCCTATACCGGCCTCAACATCTGGAGGAAGGCGCTCGGGGACGACATCTCCTATCTCGACTGGTCCCAGTGGGGCATCGCTCTCTACGGCCATGGCTACGTTGTTCACACGGACCTGATCGAGGAGAACCCGGACCTCATCGGACGATTTCTGCGGGCCACCTATAAGTCCTGGAAGGCGGCTCATGACGATCCGGACGCTTCGATCGACGCGATGTACGGCGCCGAGGGCGTGCAGACATTCGATCGCGACGTCTACCGGGCCAATTTCGACCTCATCCTCGACCGCGTCGTGACAGAGCGGTCGGAGGAGCACGGCATCGGCTGGATCCTGCCGGAACTGATGCAGTCGTCCATCGACCTCACAGCGCTCGGCGGGCAGTTGGACCGGGAGTTGAAAGCCGAGGAGGTCTTCACCAACGAGTTCAACCCGAAGATCTTCCCTTGAGCTTCACGACACAATCCGCCGCCGGGACCCTGGAAAGGGCCCCGGCGATGCCGAACCGAGGAGGCGGGGGACATCCTGTGGTCGCGCCGATCATCAACCTGACCAATGTCCGCAAGGTCTATCGGAAGCAGAGGACCGAGTTCCTCGCGGTTTCCGATGTCACCCTTGAGGTGCAGGCGGGCGAAATCGTCAGCCTCGTCGGCCCTTCCGGCTGCGGGAAGACCACGGTTCTGAAGATCCTCGCCGGATTGCACGGCCACGAGGGCGGTACCATCGAAATCGGAAACAGCGAGATGCCGGTCGATTCCAGCCGGGACATCGGAATGGTCTTCCAGCAGTCGCTCCTGCTGAAGTGGCGCCGCATCCTGGAGAACGTCCTTCTTCCGGCGGAAATTCTCGGCCTGCCGATGAAGCAGTCGCGCGAGCGGGCGCGCGAGCTGATCAAGATGGTCGGCCTTGCGGGTTTCGAGAGCGCCTACCCCTACGAGCTGTCGGGCGGCATGCAGCAGCGCGCCTCCATCGCGCGGGCGCTGGTGCACGATCCCAAGATCGTGTTGATGGACGAGCCCTTCGGCGCGCTCGATGCGCTCACCCGCGAGCGCATGAACTCAGAGCTGCTTCGCATCTGGGAACAGAGCCACAAGACTATCATCTTCGTGACCCACTCGATTCAGGAAGCCGTGTTCCTCGGGTCCCGGGTCGCAGTCATGACCGCAGGGCCCGCGAGAATGGCGGCGAACATCGAGATCACGCTGCCCTATCCTCGCACCATCGAGATAAAGACCAGCGAGGAGTTCGGGAAGTTCACCCGGCAGATATATGAGTTGCTGGGCTTCTCATAGTGGAGCGAATTTGACATTTGAGTCCCACCCGCCGCGATTCCTCGCTCAAATGTCAAATTCAAAAGCTCCACTAGAATCAAAATCTTACTAGTGGTCCTCATGATTCCGACATTTGCTCGGGGTGTCTCTGCAACGGAAGGCAAATGTCGGAATTGGACCACTAGTCGACATGAGCGGCTCTGACACTCCGGCCATGGAGGTCCTTTCGTCCGCGGACATCGACGCCGGCATTCGCCTTTCGGGCGAAGCAGGCTGGAACCAGGTCCCGGAGGATTGGAGCCTCTACCTGAAGCGCGGCTACTCTGTCGGCTTCAGGGACGGCAGCGGCAACGTTGTCGGCACCGCGGCGGCCATGCCTTACGAGCGCGGCTACGGCTATGTCGCGCTCGTGCTGGTCACGCCCGACTGGAGGCGGCGCGGTTTCGCCACACGGCTGGTCGAGAATTGCTTGGACTGGCTCGAGGAGCGCGGCAGCATCCCGATGCTGGACGCGACCGAGGCCGGCGCCGCCGGCTATCGCAAGCAGGGCTTCGAGCCGCTGATGGAGCTCGATCGCTGGCAGGCGAGCCTGCCCCCGCCGGCCGCGGCGGATGCAGACGAGGAGAAGCCCGACGCTATCGAGCTTGCCGAACTCGTCGGCCTCGACGAACAGGCTTTCGGCGCAGCGCGCGCGCATCTTCTCGACGACATTCGCCGACGTGACGGCTCCCGGACTTTTCTCTGCGGGAAGGGCGGCGGCTTTGCGATGATCCGGCGCGGAAAAAACGCATCGCAGATCGGCCCGCTGGTTGCCCCGGACGAAAGGGCGGCAGCTGAGCTCGTCGCCGAGGTCGCCGGCGCCGCAGGCGGCGACGTCATCATCGACGTGCCGAAGCGCTGGGAGGCATTCGGCCATGCCCTGGAGGCGATTGGTTTCAGCCGTCGCCGGAGCTTCCTGCGTATGGTACGGGGAAAGCCGCCCAAGCCCACGGGCCCCGCCCTCCTGTTCGCCTCGGCCGGTCCGGAGTATGGATGACAGTGACAGAACCCCCCTGGCCTCGCACCGACCCGATCGGGCTACTGAGGGACGGCGGCGCCATACCCGCCCACCCGCTTGCGTTGGACGTCGATCGCCGGCTCGACCGCCGGAGACAGCGCGCGCTTACTCGCTATTACATCGACGCCGGCGCCGACGGATTGGCCGTCGGCGTGCATACGACCCAGTTCGCTATCCGCGAGGCGGGGCTGTACGAGTCCGTGCTTTCGCTTGCCGCAGAGACGGCGGCGGATTGGACGGACCGGCCGCTCGCCATGGTCGCCGGCCTTGCGGGCAGGACGCCCCAGGCGATCGGCGAGGCCCGCACCGCTACGCGGCTCGGCTACCATGCAGCCCTCTTCAGCCTCGCCGCCTTCAGGGGCGCCAGCGAGGACGCGCTGATCGAGGCCTGCACGTCGGTGGCTGCGGAGATACCGCTGGTCGGCTTCTACCTGCAGCCTGCCGTGGGCGGACTGGCGCTTGGCGCGGCGTTCTGGGAGCGGTTCTCTCGAATCGACAACGTCGTGGCGATCAAGGTCGCGCCCTTCAACCGGTATCGCACGCTCGACGTCCTGCGCGGCGTCGCCGCCGCCGGGGCGGAGGACCGGATCACGCTCTACACCGGCAACGACGACCACATCCTGCTCGACCTCCTGACGCCCTTCACAGTCGTGCGGGACGGAGCAGAGGTTACCCTCCGCTTCCGCGGCGGTCTCCTCGGCCACTGGTCGGTCTGGACCCGCACCGCCGTGGAGCTCTTCCGCCGCTGCCGTGAGGCGGCCGACGCAGGCGGGGCGCCGCCCGATCTTCTCGCCCTGGACAGCAGGGTCACCGATTGCAACAGCGCCTTCTTCGATGTCGCCAACAATTTCCACGGCTGCATCGCCGGCTGCCATGAGGTGCTGCGGCGGCAGGGACTGCTTGAAGGCACATGGTGCCTCGACCCGTCGGAAGGGCTGAGCCCCGGGCAGACGGCGGAGATCGACCGGGTCTACGCCGCCCACCGCGACCTCGCCGACGATGCTTTCGTGGCGGAGAACCTGGAGCGCTGGCTGGCCGAATGAAGATCCGGCGGCCTGCGCACGGCCTCCGGACGCTACGCGGTTACCGCCGGCGTTCTTGAGCTCTCCAATGTCGCCGGCAGCACGGGCGAGGCCCAGTTCCCGATGCGCTGCGGTCTCGAAGCCGGTAACGGCGGCTTCCAGCTCCAGGCGAGAGAGGACTCCTGCGCGGCTCTCGACGGCATGCAATTCCACCGTTGAGGCGGCTTGTTTGCGCCGCAAGTAGCTAGGATTGCGGCATGTCTCGAGCCAACCCACGGGCAGGCCGCGACAGCGCGTTTGCGCTGATGAATATCTGACGTCTGCGGAAGGCCGACGGGCTTTCGACGAGGAGCTGCGCCTTCAGCGATTCCAGATCCCCGGCGAAGAAGGGATACCGGAGGAAGCGCTGAGGCGCCTCCGTCCATGCCGGCGCTTCGATTCCACCGCTCGCCGCGAGGTGCTCGGCCAGCGCCGCCAGATACGCGTCCTCGACCAGCCCGACTGGCACCGGCTCTTCGGCCAGCGCCTCACGCCGCTCCTCGCCCGGAAGGCCCTGCCATGTGTCCAGGAACTCGCGAACCGCCAGATCGAACGGCTGCGCTCCCTCCGACGCACGCTCGGCAATCTCGGCAACGCGGAAGGGACGAAAGGTCGACCGTCTCATTCCTCACCTGGACCCAATATCTCCTCAAGCCCGAAGCGCGTCCTCGGCGGCAGGGCCTCGGCGGGATAGTAGCGCGCTATTTGTTCGATCGCTTCCTCCGATGTCCGAATTCCTAAGAGGTCCGCGAGCCTTCGTATATCGTCGACATCACCGTGATGCTCGTGCACAGCTTGGCCCTCTAAACGTCGAGGTTCGCCACCGACAGCGCGTTCTCCTGGATGAACTCGCGGCGCGGCTCAACCTCGTCGCCCATCAGCTTGGTGAAGATGTCGTCGGCCTCGTCGGCCTCGCGGATCCTCACCTGCAGCAGCGAGCGGGCGTTG
>CAZMJQ010000482.1:0-5935 GCA_964566475.1 uncultured Propylenella sp.
CCGCGAGGCTGACATTGTAGTTCGGCAGGAAGGCGACCTTGAGAAGGTCGCGGACGCTCTCGTCGTTGTTGATCACCTTGGCGACGTCATTCGCAAGCCTGATGATGAGCTTCGCCCGGTGATAGGTCGCCGCCGCCTTGCCGCCGAATATCTTCACGCGCGGCGTCCAGCCGCCCGCCGGGTCGGCGCGGATGGCGTCGTAGAGCGCAATCGTCTCGAGAAGATTGAGGAGCTGGCGCTTGTACTCGTGGATGCGCTTGATCTGCACGTCGAAGAGCGCGCCGGCGTTGACGTTGACGTTCAGCGCCTCGCCGATGATGCGCGCCAGAGCGTTCTTGCTCCCGTGCCGGATGTCGGCAAGCTCCTCCTGCACGGAGGGATCGTCGGCCTGGTCCTCGAGCCGCCGCAGAGCGGAGGGATCGTCAAGCACGCCCTCGCCGCAGATGTCCGCGACCAGCGCGGTCAGGCGCGGATTCACCCGGTGCAGCCAGCGGCGGAAAGTGATGCCGTTTGTCTTGTTGACGATGCGCTCGGGATGAAGCGCGTGCAGGTCCTTGAAGACCGTGCGGCGCATCAGGTCGGTGTGGAGTGCCGAAACGCCGTTGACGTGATGCGAGCCGACGAAGGCGAGATGGCCCATGCGCACGCTGCGACCGTTGCTCTCGTCGATCAGCGAGAGTGCGGCGAGCGCGTCCTCGGTCGCACCCTTGGCCGCAACGCCGTCGAGATGGCGGGCGTTGATCTGGAAGATGATCTGCATGTGCCGCGGCAGCATGCGCTCGAAGAGGGACACGGGCCAGCGCTCGAGCGCCTCCGGCAGCAGCGTGTGGTTGGTGTAGGAGAACGTCCGCACCGTGATCCCCCACGCCTCGTCCCACTCGATCCCGAGCACATCGACCAGGATGCGCATGAGCTCGGCGACGGCGATGGCGGGATGCGTGTCGTTGAGCTGGATCGCCGCCATATCGGGAAGCGAGCGGATATCGCCGAAGACGCGCCTGTGACGGCCGACGAGGTCCTGCAGAGAGGCGGAGACGAAGAAGTATTCCTGACGGAGACGGAGCTCCTGTCCCGCGGCGGTCTCGTCGCTCGGATAGAGTATCTTCGAGATGGTCTCGGCGCGCGCCTGCTCGGTCAGCGCGCCGACGTGATCGCCGGCATTGAAGACGTCGAGCCGCACGGGGTCCACGGCGCGCGCCGACCACAGGCGCAGCGGATTGACCCGCCGCCCCTTCCAGCCGACCACCGGCGTGTCGTAGGCGACCGCCTCCACCGTCTCCTGCGGATGCCAGACGGCGCGCGACGTGCCCCCGGAGAGCGTGGCGGATTCCACGTGGCCGCCGAAGCCGATGTCGTAGACGATCTCCGGCCGCTCGAACTCCCAGGGGTTTCCGAAGGAGAGCCAGGTCTCCGGGAACTCCTGCTGCACGCCGTCCTTGATCACCTGGCGGAAGAGGCCGTGGTCGTAGCGGATGCCGTAGCCGATCGCGGGGATGTTGAGCGTCGCCATGCTCTCCATGAAGCAGGCCGCCAGCCGGCCGAGGCCCCCATTGCCGAGAGCGGCGTCGGGCTCGGAGGAGAACATGTGGTCGAGGTCGACGCCGAGGTCGCCGAGCGCGGCGTGGAACGGCCCCGTCATTCCGAGGTTGTTGAGCACCTCGCCGAGCAGCCGTCCGATGAGAAACTCCAGCGAAAGGTAGTAGACGCGCTTGCGATGCTCGGTGCGCATCTGCTTTTTCGAGTCCGCCCAGTGGTAGACGATGCGGTCGCGCGCCGTCAGAGCCGCGGCGATGAACCAGTCGCGATCGCTGGCGCCGGTGGGCGTCTTTCCGGAGAACAGCGTGAGCTTGGCGAGGATGGTCTCGCGGACGGCCTCGATATCCTCGCCGCGCGCCTTCGGCCCCTGTGCCGTCTGCCGGCCATCGGACGCGGAGGGACGAACGCTGTCGATGCGTTTTTCCATGTCAGACTCGACCTGTCCCGAGGCTTGGCTCAAGCTTGAGCGCAAGGTGGTAAAGATTTAGCCATCGGCGGGTCCAGGGGTCCGTGTCAACGCATGTGGACGAAGTAATCGCCATCCACGCAGCAAGCAAAGATCGTGCCGACCTGCAGGATCCGGCCCGCTCCCCGGATCTGCTATTCGGCGGTGTGCACCGACCGGCGGGCGCTCTCGGCCTCTATGACCCGCAGGAGCTCAGGCTGGCGGGCGGCCAAGCCGCGGAAATCGGTGACGTCAAGCCTGAGGAGGCGGGTCTGCACCAGCGCCACCACAGTGGCGTTACGCGGCTCGGCCGCAATTAATGCCATCTCGCCGAAGAACTGTCCGGCCGCAAGGCGCACACGCCTGTCCCCGCGCCGAACTTCGACCTCGCCTTCGGCAATGAAGTACATGCTGTCGCCCGGCTGCCCCTGCCGGACAATCACCGCGTCGGCACGAGCGTGGTGAACCTTCAGGAGGCGCGCGATCTCCGAAAGTGCCGGCGCGCCGAGGTCGCGAAAGAGTGGCAGCCGCACCACAAGATCCCAGCTCTCCAGGAACTCGCGCCGCCTCAGCTCCTGTGAAAAGCCGCTGGCCAGGATGCCCGCCCACAGCGCGAAGAGCCCGATGCCGGACACCATCACCGCGCCGGCAAGCAGGCGGCCAGCGAAAGTGGCCGGCACCCGGTCACCGTAGCCGGTCGTGGTGACCGTCGCGATTGCCCACCAGAGCGCCGCCGGAACGCTGTCGAAAGCCTCCGGCTGCACGCGTCGCTCCGCCAGGAAGGCGGCCGTTGCAGCGAAGAGGACGACGACCACAAAAACCGTCGTCACGCCCATCAGCGGCGATCTCTCATTGTGGAGCACGCGGGCGAACAATCCGAAGGCGGGATTGAGGCGGATCAGCTTCAGCGCCCAGAAGATACCGAAGAGCCGCGCCGTGGACGGCGAGGCGCCGAGTGCAAACGCCAGGGGCACCGGAGCAGCGGCCAGGAGGTCGATGAGGGCTGCCGGGGTCATCGCCCAGTTGAGTCGTGTCGGCGCATGGCGCAGCCGGAGCAGATAGAGAAGAGCAAAGAGCAGGGCGACGGCTACGCAACCCGCCGTCAGCACACCCTCAAAAGTTGCCGGCAGATCGGGCAGCGTGCCGGCCAGGAACGCGACAAGGCCGAGACTGGCAAGCAGTTGCTCGCCGGTTGCTGCAAGCCGATGCGACAGCAAGCCGTGGCCTGCCCGGCTGCCTCCGGGCGGGTCCTCAGGAGAACGATTCGCTGCCGCAACCATGCCCCGCCTCCAAGGGAAGAGGCGAGGCGCAGTATGGGGCGCAAAGGGACGCTTTGTCACGTCATTCGCCGGGACCGGGCGTCACGATCCGGCACCTTGCGCCGCCGGACTCTCCGACGCTCTCGACGGCGCGTACGCTGGTGCGGACCCGATGAGGCTCAGCCGCTCGCGCATGATCCAGCGCACGGTCATCAAAACGGCCACGATCGCAAGCCCGGCGGCGAGCCCGATCCAGATGCCCGAGCCGGCGAGACCCAATGGGAATGCGAGGACTACGCCGAGCGGCAGGCCGATGCCCCAATAGCCGATCGCAGCGAAGATCATCGGGACGCGGGTGTCGTGCAGGCCGCGCAGCATGCCGGCGCCGACCGCCTGGGCGCCGTCGACCACCTGGAACAGGGCGGCGAACATCAGGAACGTCACGGCGAGCGCCGCCACGGGCTGACTCTCCGGCGCCGAGAGATCGAGGAACGCTGCGATCAGCAGGCGAGGCGCGAATAGCATCACGCAAGCGCAGACGGCCATGAAGCCCACGCCCATCGCATAGGCAGTCCACCCGGCACGGCGGACGGCGCCGCTGTTGCCCGCGCCGAAGGCGCGGCCGACGCGCACCGTCACCGCCTGGCTGAAGCCGAGCGGCACCATGAAGGTGAGCGAGGCGATCTGGATGGCGATGGCGTGCGCGGCGAGCGCCGTCGGCCCGACGAGACCCATCAGGAAGACCGCGGCGTTGAAGATCGACACCTCGAAAACCAGCGTCGCGCCGATTGGCAGGCCGAGCCGCCACAGCTCGCGGAAGCGCGGCCAGTCCGCGCGCCAGAAGCGGCCGAAAAGCCGGTAGCGCCGGAACCTGCGGTCGCGCATCGTCAGCACGACGAGCCCGGCGAACATCAGGGTGCTTACCAGCGTGGTCGCGAGGCCCGCGCCCGCCAGCTCCATGCGCGGAAATCCGAGATTGCCGAACATCAGGCACCAGTCGGCGAGGACGTTGAGCGGCACGGCCGCCGCCACGATCAGGAACGCCCACATGGGGCGCTCAAGCGCGGTCACGAAGGAGCGCAGCACGAGATAGAAGAGGAACGGCAGGTAGGCCCATTGCAGCGCCCGCACGTAGCTCGCGGCGCCGGCGGCGAGCGCCGGCTCCTGCCCGAGCGCGACAAGGATCGGCTCGGCGAACCACAGGACGATCCACACCGGCACGCTCACCGTCACGGCGGCCCAGAGCCCCTGGCGTACGGTGCGCCGCACGTCGCGGACGGAGGAGGCGCGCGCGCCGATCTCGCGCGCCACCATGGGCGCGACGGCCGAGACTGCGCCGATGCCGAAGATCACGAACGGGAAGTAGAGGTTGAAGCCGAGCGCGCCGCCGGCCAATGCGTCCGGCCCCAGGCGGCCCATCATCACGACGTCGGTCGTGTTGAGCGCCATCTGGGCGAGGTTGGTCAGAATGATCGGCCAGGAGAGCGCCAGCGTGGCGCGGCCTTCCTGCAGCCACGCCCGCCGCGCGCTGTCCCCTGACAGGGCCACATCCGTCATCGCGCACGGTTCCAGTTGCGGGGATTTCGCCCAAGGCTTTTGCGCGCCGGCAGGGGCACAATCAAGGCCGGCGGGTGATTTCCCGGCCCGATCGTCCTAAGTGTGTGCGAAGGAGACGCACATGCTGGATATCCTGCGCGATTTCGTCCGCCGGCTCGGTTCGGACAACGAAGACCGTCACCTCCCGGCCGACGATTCGCGGCTGGCGCTCGCGGCGCTGCTCGTCCGCTGCATGGCGATCGACGGGACCGTGAGCGAGGACGAGCGCCGGATGCTGCGGTCGCTCCTGATGCGCCACTACACGCTCTCCGACACCGACGTGGACACCCTGATAGAGGACGCCACGCAGGCCGAGCACGAGGCGGTCGACCTCTACCGCTTCACGAGCGTGCTGAAGCGCCAGCTGAGCGAAGAGGAGCGGATCCGCGTCATAGAGCAGCTCTGGGAGGTCGCGTTCGCCGACGGCAAGGCGCACGAATTCGAGGAGAATCTCGTGTGGCGGGTAGCCGAGCTGATGGGTGTCCACCGCCGCGACCGCATCGCGCGAAAGGCCGCCGTCGCGCAGAACCGAGCCGCCGATTCAGGGGATTCGGACTGAGCCGGTTGCATCCGGGCTGATTCGCCGTCATTTTTCGCACATGCAAAAACCCGCCGTTCCGCCGAGAATCCTCATAGTCCTGCATCAGGAGGCGTCGAGCCCCGGCAAGCTCGGGCAGATGCTGAAGGCGAAGGGATTCGAGCTGGACATCCGCAAGCCGCGCTTCGGCGATCCGCTGCCCGAGACGATGGACGAACACGCCGGCTCCATCATTTTCGGCGGCCCGATGAGTGCCAACGACACCGACGACTTCATCCTGCGCGAGATCGACTGGATCGGCCTGTCGCTGAAAGAGGGCGCGCCGTTCCTCGGCATCTGCCTCGGCGCGCAGATGCTGGTGAAGCACCTCGGCGGCGCCGTCTCGGCGCACTGCCACGGATGCGCGGAGGTCGGCTTCTACAAGCTGCACGCCACAGAGACGGGCCGCGAGCTGATGCACTGGCCGGGCATGGTCTACCAGTGGCACCGCGAGGGCTTCGACCTGCCGGAAAGCGCGACGCTGCTGGCACGCGGCGACATCTTCGAGAACCAGGCCTTCTC
>CAZMJQ010000483.1:0-7304 GCA_964566475.1 uncultured Propylenella sp.
TTCTGCGTGACGAAGAACACGCCGACCCCCTTCGAGCGGATGAGCTTGACCACCTGCTCGACCTTGTCGACCAGCGCGGCCGGCGCGTCGTCGAACAGGAGGTGCGCTTCGTCGAAGAAAAACACGAGCCGCGGCTTCTCCGTGTCCCCGGCTTCGGGCAGCGCCTCGAACAGCTCGGAGAGAAGCCAGAGAAGGAACGTGGCGTAGAGGCGCGGCGACTGCATGAGCCGGTCCGCCGCCAGCACGTTGACGATACCGCGCCCGTCGAGGCTCGTCCGCATCAGGTCGGATATCTCAAGCGCCGGCTCGCCGAAGAAGCTTTCGCCGCCCTGCTGCTCCAGCACGAGCAGCTGGCGCTGGATCGCACCGACCGACGCTTTCGAGACGTTCCCGTACTGGCCCGACACCTCCTTCGAGCGCTGGCCGATATCGGCCAGGATCGCCTGCAGGTCCTTCAGGTCGAGCAGCAGCAGCTTCTCCACGTCGGCGATCTTGAACGCGATGTTGAGCACACCCTCCTGGGTCGGGTTCAGGTCCATGAGCCGCGAGAGAAGCAGCGGTCCCATCTCCGAGATGGTCGTCCGCACGGGGTGCCCTTGTTCGCCGAAAATGTCCCACATGACGGTCGGCGCAGACGCAAGCGCATACTCGTCGGCAAATCCGATATCGGCGGCCCGCTTCTGCAGGAAGTCCTTGGGCTCGCCGACCGCCGCGATGCCCGAAAGATCGCCCTTGATATCGGCGGAGAACACCGGAACGCCCGCGCGCGACAGGCTCTCCGCCATCACCTGCAGGGATACCGTTTTCCCGGTGCCGGTCGCTCCCGTGACCAGCCCGTGCCGGTTGGCGTATTTGAGGGCAAGGTATTGCGGATCCTTGATCCGGTTCGCGGTGTCCCGGCTCGTTCCGAGATACACATAGCCGTCCTTCAGCAATGGATTTCCCCCGAGCCCGCCGGTCAGGCGCGCTTATAAGACGGCCCTCCGGAACGGACAACGCCGAACCGGGCGCTTGCCTCGCCCGCCGATTGCCCGCTAGACCATCCGCGAGAGGAGAGCGACATGGAAGAGCTGATCACCCGGATCAAAACGAGCGTTGGTCTCGACGACGACACCGCCCGCCAAGCGGCCGGCGTCATCCTCACCTTCCTCTACCAGCAGGGTGACCGCGAGAAGGTCGTTGCGCTCGTGGAGAGCATCCCCGGCGCCGAAACGTTCGTAAGCCGCGACGATCCCGATTCATCCGCGACGCTTGGCGGGCTGGGTGGGCTGGCAGGGGGCGGCGCCATGGCCGTCCTCGGGGAGCTCCAGAGCCTCGGGCTGGGAATGGGCCAGATTCAGGGCGTGACGCAGGAGACGGTCAGCTTCGCGCGGGAACGCGCCGGCGAGGACGTCGTCAACGACATCGTCGCCTCGATCCCCGGGCTCAGCCAGTTCGTCTAGACGAGACATTTTTGCCACGCTCGCGCCTCCTCCGTCGGGCGCTTCTGGCGATACGGCAGCTTCTGTCCTAGGAAGACGGGTCGGACCTGGAGGCGGCCATGGCGTCCTATCCGATCGCGGAGATCAAAGCGATCGCGCCGTTCTATACAGCGAAACTGAAGTCCGCCGGCATAAGATCAACGACGACGTTGCTTCAACGCACCTCCACGCCGAAACTTCGGAAGGAGCTCAGCGAAGCGACGAACATTCCCATGAAACTGGTCCTTGACTGGGCAAATATTGCCGACCTTACACGGGTCAAGGGAATTGCACTCGACTATGCTCAGCTTCTTGTTGCGGCGGGCGTCGACACGGTGAAGGATCTTGGGCGCCGCAACGCGGCCAAACTCGTGGCCCGGATGGCCGATATCAACCGAAAGAAGCACCACGTCGACCTCCTTCCCAGCGAAAAGCGCGTTGCCGGCTGGATCGCCGCCGCGAAGTCGCTAAAGCCCGGCATGGACTATTAGCCGCCAGTTCGCCTCCCTTCCGCCCGGTTAACGAAGTCTCAACGAAACGCGCCGACGCATTGAGCCCGGCGCGACCCCACATATCGGACGAAGCCACACCTTCGCGAGGAACAGGGCAGCGTGCCAAGATCGCCACGTGATTCGAGACCAAGAAAGACGCCCATGGATCGCGCCGACGACCTCTTCTCGCAAGCCAGCGAAAGCAGCAGGGTGCGCGCGGCAGCCGGCCGCGGCAGCGCGCGCACCGGCAAGGCCAAGGCCGGCGCCTCGGGCGAGTCCCGCTACACCGCCGCGGACATCGAGGTGCTGGAGGGGCTGGAGCCGGTACGCCGCCGCCCGGGCATGTATATCGGCGGCACCGACGAGAAGGCGCTGCATCACCTGTTCTCCGAGGTCATGGACAATTCCATGGACGAGGCGGTGGCCGGCCACGCCAACTGGATCGAGGTCGAAGTCGAGAAAGACGGCTTCCTCACCGTGACCGACAACGGCCGCGGCATTCCGATCGACCCGCACCCGAAGTTCAAGGAAAAGACCGCGCTCGAGGTCATCATGACCACGCTGCATGCGGGCGGTAAGTTCGATTCCAAGGTCTACGAGACGTCCGGCGGTCTTCATGGCGTCGGCGTGTCGGTGGTGAATGCGCTTTCCGACGTGCTCGAAGTGGAGGTCGCCCGCGACCGGACGCTCTACCGGCAGACCTTCTCCCGCGGGAAGCCGACCGGCAAGCTGAAGAAGGCCGGCGAGGTGCACAACCGCCGCGGCACGCGCATCCGCTTCCATCCCGATCCGCAGATCTTCGGCCCCAAGGCGCAGTTCGACCCGGACCGGCTCTTCCGCATGACCCGCTCGAAGGCCTATCTCTTCGGCGGTGTGGAGATCCGCTGGTCGTGCCCCAAGAGCCTCATCCCGGAGAAGAGCGAGACGCCGGAAAAGGCCACATTCCACTTCCCCGGCGGCCTCAAGGACTTCCTCGCCGAGTCGCTCACCGGCGAGACGCTGGTGGGCAGCGAGATATTCGCCGGCAAGACCGACCGCCAGGGCGGCCACGGCTCCGTGGAGTGGGCGATCGCCTGGTTCGGCGGCGATGGCTTCACCCGCTCCTACTGCAACACCATTCCGACGCCGGAAGGCGGCAGCCACGAGGCGGGGCTGCGGTCGGCGCTGCTGCGCGGCTTCAAGTCGTACGCCGACCTCTCGGGAAACAAGCGCGCCTCCGCCATCACCTCCGACGACATCATGACGTCGTGCGGCGCGATGCTCTCTGTCTTCTTGCGCGAGCCGGAATTCGTCGGCCAGACCAAGGACCGGCTGGCGAGCGTGGAGGCGGTGCGCGTCGTGGAGAACGCCGTCCGCGATGCCTTCGACCATTGGCTGGCGGCCTCGCCGAGCCAGGCGAACCAGCTGCTGGAATGGGTGATCGACCGCGCCGAGGAGCGGCTCCGCCGCCGCCGCGAGAAGGAGATCGCCCGCAAGACCGCCACCCGCAAGCTGCGGCTTCCGGGCAAGCTCGCCGACTGCTCGTCCGCCTCGCGCGAGGACACCGAGCTTTTCATTGTTGAGGGCGATTCGGCCGGAGGCTCCGCCAAGCAGGCGCGGCAGCGCGCGACGCAGGCGATCCTCCCGCTGCGCGGCAAGATCCTCAACGTGGCCAGCGCTGGCAAGGAGAAGCTGGCGTCGAACCAGCAGCTGTCCGACCTTCTCCAGGCGCTCGGCTGCAGCACCGGCACGCGCTACCGCGAGGAAGACCTGCGCTACGGCAAGGTGGTCATCATGACCGACGCCGACGTGGACGGCGCCCACATCGCGTCGCTGCTCATCACCTTCTTCTACCGCGAGCTGCCCGAGCTCATCCGCCAGGGCCACCTCTTTCTCGCGGTCCCTCCCCTCTTCCGCATCGCTCAAGGGGCGAAGGTGCTCTACGCGCGCGACGACGCGCACCGCGATCTTCTGCTCCGCACCGAGTTCGCCGGCCGCAAGGTCGAGGTAAGCCGCTTCAAGGGCTTGGGCGAGATGCCCATGCAGCAGCTGCGCGACACCACTATGGACCCTCAGAAGCGCACCCTGCTTCGCGTCGACATCGTCGACGACGACATCGTGCTGAGGGATACGGTCAACCGCCTCATGGGCAACAAGCCCGAGGAGCGCTTCGCGTTCATCCAGGAGCACGCGGCCTTCGCGTCTGAAGAGCTCCTCGACGTCTGAGCGATAGCATCGTAGCCCGGATGAAGCGCCGCAGGCGCGCAATCCGGGGCGCCGCTGCGATTGGCGCGTTCGTTCCCGCACGACACGCAGCCTCTCCTCGGGCCGGCCGATGGCCCCGGGGGGCTTCATGCGGGCTACGCGCGGAGCCGACGCATCGTTTCGTAGCCCGGATGGAGAACGCCGCAGCGCGCAATCCGGGACGGCCTCACGGCCCGCACCTCAGCCCCGCATTGCGCTCGCAAGAAAAAGCCCGGCGCGTGGCCGGGCTTCAAAGGTTTGCTGTGCGCGGAGGCTTAGAGGCCGGCGAGACCGCCGAACAGGAAGTTCACGCGTCCGCGGATCACGTCGGATTCGTCCGCGCCGAAGTCGTAATGGAGATATTCCACGCCGACGGTCCAGTTGTCGGTGACCGCGTATTCCACGCCGCCGCCCGCGACCCACCCGGCATCGTCGAAGTCCTGGAACGCCGCGCCGCCGGTCGCGTAGGCGAGGAACCGGTCGAACGCGATACCGCCGCGCAGGCGCGCCGTGCCGACAGCGTCCGTGTTGCCCCAGTCGACGAAGCTCCCGTCGCCCTCGGCGCCGATCACAAAGCCGTTGAACTGCCAGTTGACGCCGATCTGGCCGCCGATGACGAAGCCGTCGTCAATGCCGCCGCTGCCGAAGCCGTAGCCGCCGTGCCCGCCGAAATAGAAGCCGCTCCAGCTGAAGGCGAGAGGCGCGGGGGAGTACATCGGAGCGGGCGGCGGGGCGACCGGGGGAGGCAGGTCGGCGGCAGCCGCAAAGCTCGTCAGCAGGGCCAGCGCGGAAACGGAAGCAACAAGGCGCGACATGGTAAAGGCCTCTCGTAGATTGGACGTTGACGGTCGCTTTAACGCATTTACCGCGATCCGGCTGTGCCAATTCGGCAACGCCCAAGCCGGATCAATCCGTGCAACTCTTTGCCACATAAGCATCTTTTGCCGCATGTGAGGCGCCCGGAAGGCGCGGCCACGGCTTTTTTGCGGCAAGACCTTCTTATAAGATTACGCCCGGCACAGCCGAAAATCCAGACGCATCTGCCGATTTCGCACTGGACGATCGCGGGCGGGTAATTGCCTCTGGCCGAGCGCTGCCGAGCAGCCCTTGGCGACAGCTAACCACACTCATCCACACCTCCACCCGTGAACCAATATCTCTGAAATTCCCGAAGCTTACGCCTCCCCGCCTTGACAGACGGAGATTCGCTCCTATGTTGCGCTGCAAACGAACCCGCCCGCCGCGATGATTCTATTCCGCGTGGGGCCAGAAACCTTCATGAGCTTCGACACACTCGGACTAAGCGACAAGGTCGTTTCGGCCGTAAAGGCCTCAGGCTACACCACCCCCACCCCCATCCAGGAGCAGGCGATCCCGCACGTGCTTCAGCGGCGCGACGTGCTCGGTCTGGCGCAGACCGGCACCGGCAAGACCGCCGGCTTCGTGCTGCCCATGCTGACGCTGCTGGAGCACGGCCGCGCGCGGGCGCGCATGCCGCGCACGCTCATCCTGGAGCCGACGCGCGAGCTGGCGAGCCAAGTGCAGGACAGTTTCGGGCGCTACGGGGTGAACCACAAGCTCAACCTCGCCCTCCTCATCGGCGGGGTCTCTTTCGACGAGCAGGACAAGATCATCACGCGCGGCGCCGACGTGCTGATCGCCACGCCCGGCCGTCTGCTCGACCATTTCGAGCGCGGGCGGCTGCTTCTCACCGGCGTGGACATCCTCGTCATCGACGAGGCGGACCGCATGCTCGACATGGGCTTCATCCCCGACATCGAACGGATCGTGAAGCTCCTGCCCTTCACGCGGCAGACGCTCTTCTTCTCCGCCACCATGCCGCCGGAGATCACGCGCCTGGTCGACCGCTTCCTGCACAACCCGGTGCGCGTCGAGGTCTCCAAGCCGGCATCGGTCGTGGACACGATCACGCAGAGGGCCGTGCCGTCAGGCGCCAAGCCGCACGAGAAGCGCGCCACGCTGCGCGCCCTGATCGACGGCGCGCCCGATCTCACCAACGCCATCATCTTCTGCAACCGCAAGCGCGACGTGGCTACGCTTCACCGGTCGCTGGAGCGCCACGGCTACTCGGCCGGCGCGCTGCACGGCGACATGGACCAGCATGCGCGCCTGAGGACGCTCGACAGCTTCCGCGACGGCAAGATCAAGCTCCTCGTCGCGAGCGACGTGGCGGCGCGCGGGCTCGACATCCCGGCCGTCAGCCACATCTTCAACTTCGACGTCCCCACCCATTCGGAGGACTACGTCCACCGCATCGGGCGCACCGGGCGCGCCGGCCGCAGCGGCGCGGCGCTGACCATCGTCACGCGGCCGGAGGCGAAGTACATCCAGTTGATCGAGAAGCTGATCGGAACGGAGATCGAGTGGGCCTCCGAACCGGCCGCCATTGCCTCCGATTCAGAAGAACAGCCGGAGGCGAGGGTTCGCCGAGGACGCCGCAGCGAGGAGCCGGGCGACGGCGAGCGCCCGCGCGGCGGCAGGCGCCAGCGCCAGCGTGGCGCCGGGCACGGCCGCGAAAGCCGGCGTCGCCCCGACGAGCGGCCCGTAAGGCAGGAAGCCGCCGGGCCCAAACCGGAGGCCGCCGAGTCCAGACCAAGGGCCGCGGAAACGCGTAATGCCCGCCCGACGGAAAGTCCCGAAAAAGCCGTCGGCTTCAAGGACCACGTGCCGGCCTTCCTGCTCCGCCCGACGCGCATGCCGCGCGAGACCGAGGCGCTCGAGGACGCGTGAGCCGAAGGCGCCGGCGAGCGGCACGGCGCCGCCCGGGCACTCCTGCCGCGTTCTGCGCACCGCTCGGCTTCACGTGCCGGCGGCGTCCGGGACAGCATCGGAGCGCAGTCTTGACCCCATCTTGACCCCCCGCCGCCCCTTCCATACCTTCCGCGGCCATCCGAGCCCTTAGCTCAGCGGTAGAGCAACTGACTTTTAATCAGTAGGTCGTCGGTTCGATCCCGACAGGGCTCACCAGCATAGGTCCGCACCTGCCGCCTACTCCTCCCGCCGCCGTCTTTCCGCTTCGTCCCATGCGGTCAGCGCCTGGAAGTCGGGGACGAACACTAGGCCCTTCTGCGCGTCAACCGGCACAGCCTGCCGGCAAGCGCCGGGCCGA
>CAZMJQ010000484.1:0-32720 GCA_964566475.1 uncultured Propylenella sp.
CAGTCGGCGACCGGCGCGCTGCTCGACCACATCATCCGCTGGCACGGCGCGGCCGGCGAGCCGACCGAGGCCGTGCACAGGGCGATCACCGAGCGCGTCATGCAGCTTCGCGAGAGCGAGGGGCTCGACCTCGCGGGGCGCCTCCACGTGCTCCCCGATTTTCACGGCAACCGCTCGCCGCTTGCCGATCCGAACGCGGTCGGCGTGATCAGCGGGCTCACGCTCGACGCGTCCTTCGACAGCCTCTGCCGGCTCTACTGGCGCACCTCGGTCGCCATCGCGCTCGGCGTGCGGCACATCCTCGATGCGCTCAACGGCAGCGGCTACGGCATCGACGTGCTGCACGTCACGGGCGGCCATACGAAGAACGCGCTTCTGATGGAGCTCTACGCCGACGCAACGGGATGCACGGTAATCGAGCCCGCGGCCGAGGACGCGGTGCTGCTCGGCACGGGCATGGTGGCGGCGACGACGGCCGGGGTCTATCCGAGCCTTGTGGAGGCCTGCCAGGGCATGCAGCGCGGCGGGCGCGCACAGCCCCCCAACCCGGCGGCGATGCAGCGTTTCGAGCGCGACTACCGCGCCTTCCTCGCGATGCACGAGCAGCGCCGGGCGTTGGACTCCCTGGTGCAATGACGCGCCGCCGCCGTTTCTAGGTTCAGTACGTCGTGCGCCCGCCCGACAGGTCGAAGACGGATGCAGTCGTAAAGCTGTTCTCCTTCGACACGAGCCAGGCGACCATCGCTGCGGCTTCCTCGACCTCCAGGAACCGGCCGCGCGGGATGCGCACCCGCATATACTCGATGAATTCCTCCGTCAGCGTGTCGAGGATGCGAGTCTTCGCCGTCGCCGGCGTGACGGCGTTCACCGCAATGTCGTAACCGGCGACCTCCTTGCCGAGCGACTTGGTGAGGCCGAGCACCCCGGCCTTGGCCGCCGAGTAGGCGGAGAGGTTGGGATTGCCCTCCTTGCCCGCCACCGAGGAGATGTTGACGATGCGTCCGTAGTTGCGCGCCTTCATCGACGGGATGACGACGCGGTTGACGTAGAACGTGCCGTTGAGGTTCACCTCGACCACCCTTCGCCACATGTCGGGGTCGTACTCCTCGAGTGGCGCGTTGCCTCCCGCGATCCCGGCTGAGTTCACGAGGATCGAGACGGGGCCGACTTCGCTCTCCACCTGCCTGTGCGCTTCGACCATGCCCTCCAGGTCGGTGACGTCGATCGTTTTCGACGATGCAGCCGGACCCAGGCCGGCCTTGGCCTTCTCCAGCTCATCGGCATTCATGTCCCACAGGCTGACCTTGGCGCCCGACGCGATGAGGCGGCGGCCGATCGCCAGCCCGATACCCTGTGCGCCGCCTGTGACGACGGCGGTTTGTCCGTTGAGGTCGATCTGGTTCATTCGATGTCCTTGTCGTCGGGCTCTGCGATGAAGGCGGCGGGGGCCGCAGTCCGTACCGAGGCACTGCCGGATGGTTCTAGCGGCACGAAGGCATCGGCCGTCAAGCGTCGGTTCTCGCGGACGGTGCAGGCGCGGGGTGGCGTGCGGTCCTTGAGGGTCGCCGGCTCCTGGAGACGGATCGAGAAAATTTTAATCAAAGTGCGCCAGTATCAGCTTGTTTGCCGGCTTTGATGCCGTGGTGATCCCTGCAGCGCTGGAGTGAGAATGGAAGCCCGCTCACCGGTTCGAAGCCAGAGTTCGACTCTGGGCAGCAAACGAACGAATCGCGTCGCGCACCGAACGGATCCCGACGGGAGCGTCTCCCTGCCGAAGCTTCGCAAGCGAATCCGGCAGCTTGAGGCGATCGCCGAGAACTTTCCGGGCGGATTGTCGATGTTCGACAGCGATCTGGCGCTGGTGCTGTGCAACCGGCGGCTGAGGGAGATGCTCGAGTACTCCGACGCCCTTTTCGAGGACGGCAATCCCACCCTCGAGGAGCTGTTTCGCTACAACGCCGAGCGTGGCGAGTACGGTCCCGGAGACGTCGAGGAGCACGTCAGGGCGCGCATGGCGCTCGTGCGCAGGCGCGTACCTCACGCTTATGAGCGCGCGCGCCCGAACGGCACCGTGCTGGAGGTGCGCGGCGTCCCGCTGCCCGGAGGCGGTTTTCTCACGACCTATGTCGACGTGACCGAAGAACGCCGGCGAAGGCGGGACCTCGAAGCGGTTGTGGAGAACTTTCCGGGCGGCATCTGCATGTTCGACACAGACCTCAAGATGGTCCTCTGCAACGCGCATCTCAAAGTCATGCTCGACTATCCCGATGATCTTTTCGGCGGCGGCGGCCCCACGCTCGAAGAGCTGTTCCGCTTCAACGCCCGCCGCGGAGAGTACGGGCCGGGGGATGTGGAGGCGCACGTGCGCCATCGCCTCAAGCTCGTCAGGGCGCGCGAGCCGCACGAATACGAGCGCGTACGGCCGAACGGCGCCGTCCTGCAGGTGCGGGGCATTCCGCTGGAGGGTGGCGGCTTCGTCACAACCTATCTGGATGTGACCGAGCGGCATCGGGCGGAGGCCCGCATCGCGCATCTCGCCCATCACGACCCACTCACCGACCTGCCGAACCGGCTGCTCCTGCGCGACCGACTCGGTCATGCCCTGGCGCACGTCAAGCGAGGCGCTCAGCTTGCGCTGCACTACATCGATCTCGACCGCTTCAAGCCGATCAACGACACCTACGGACATGCGGTGGGAGACGAGGTACTGAAGGCGGTTGCCGATAGGTTGCGCAAGGGCACGCGCGAGATCGACACTGTGGCCCGCATCGGGGGCGACGAATTCGTGCTCATCCAGGCGGGTGTTCACGACAAGGGCGACGCCGAGGTGCTGGCCAACCGCCTCATAACGGCGATCCGGCAGGAGCTCTGGGTCGACGGGAACCGCATCTCGATCGGGGCGACGATCGGAATCGCATTCGCCCCCGCGCACGGCACGACCGCCGATGAGCTGATGGCGCGGTCGGACCTGGCGCTCTACGCGGCCAAGGAACAGGGTCGCGGGCGCTTCGCCTTCGCGTCATAGACGGCCGTGGGCTGCGGGTTCTTCACTCGGAGTGCAACGCTGCGGCAAGCTCTTTGAACGCATCCGCGCTCGTCGCTCCCGGCATCTGCGTCATGCACTTGTAGATCTTCGGGACGAAGGCGATCGCCTTATCCAGCTCCGGGTCCTGCCCGGCCTGGTATCCCCCCATCAGTCGGAGATCGCGCGTCTCCTCGAAGCGCGCGATCATGGAGCGGAGCTTGAGCACGAGCTCGCGCTCCTCCGGGGTCCAGACCTGATCGGCGAGCCGCGACACGGAGGCGAGCACGTTGACGGCGGGGTAGCGTCCCTCGTCGGCGATCGCGCGGTCGAGCACGATGTGGCCGTCGAGGGTGCCGCGGATCGCGTCCGCGACCGGCTCGTTGTGGTCGTCGCCGTCGACGAGAACGGCGAAGACGCCGGTGATGGAGCCGGAGCCGATTGCGCCAGGTCCGGCGCGCTCCAGAAGCTTCGGCAGGTCGCTGAACACGCTCGGCGCGTAGCCGCGCGCCACAGCCGGCTCGCCGGCCGACAGGGCGACCTCCCGCGCCGCATGTGCATATCGGGTGACGGAGTCCATGATCAGCAGCACCGATTCGCCGCGGTCGCGGAAGAATTCGGCGATCGTCATGGCGGTCTTCGGTGCAAGCCTGCGCATGGCTGCACTCTCGTCGCCGGTGGCGATCACCGCCACGACGTTGGACCTGTCTCCCTTGAGTGCGTCCTCGAGGAATTCGCGCACTTCGCGCCCGCGTTCACCGACGAGCGCCAGCACCACCGTGTCGAAGCCGCGCGCCCGCGCCAGCATGGAGAGGAGCGTCGATTTCCCCACGCCCGATCCGGCGAAGATGCCGATGCGCTGGCCGGCGCAGATCGGCACGAACGCGTCGATCACCCGGACGCCGGTGCGGGCCGGCTTGTTGACGCGTGCCCGCCGCAGAGCGGTCACCGGGGACCCGTCGACCGGAACCCCGAGATCGCCGGCCGGAAGCGGGCCCGAATCATCGATGGGCCGGGTGAGCGCGTCGAGGACGCGCCCCTTCCAGCCTGGGTGGGGATAGGTGAGGAGCGGTCCCAAATGCGAGGCCGGCATCCCGATGCCGCCCGAAGCGACCGCTTGGAACGGCTTCACCGTCACTGCCATGTCGTCGATATGCACGATCTCGCCGACCCGCCCGTCGGCCTCGGAGCCGAGCATGACGATCTCCCCGATATGGACGAAGGGGGAGAGGCCGCGCACCCGGTAGTGGGTGGGCGCGATCTCGCTCACCGAGCCGGTGATGCGGACGAGCGGCAGATCCCTGTGGGCGAGCGCGAGATTGTGCCGCAGCGCCTCAAGCGCGGACATGGGGCGGCCCGGGTGAGCGGCGGATCAGGAGCGGACTCAACTCGTCTCGCCGAGGGTCCGGATGGCGTTGTCCGTGGTCGACTTCGCCTGGTCGATCATCGTGTTCGCGGCCTCGAAGGCGCGCGTGACAGCGATCAGCCGCGATATCTCCATGATCGGGTTGACATTTGAGCCCTCCACGAAGCCCTGGACTATTCCATTGCTCGTGAAGTCGAGCACCTCGATCGCCTGACCCTGCGGAATCACGGAGGCGTTGTCGTAACGCTGAAGCGGCGTCTCGGGATCGATCCGGAAAAGGCCGATGGCGCCGAGCTGCTGTCCTCCCTGCGTGATCATTCCGTCGCGCGTGATGACCGGCGGACCGGCGTCCGGATCGACGATGAGCGGCGCGCGGCCGACATCGAGAACGGGATGCCCGCCGAGTGTGGTGAGCTCGCCGCCCTGCTGCATTTGCAACCGCCCGTCGCGCGTATAGGCGACTCCTGCGGGCGTCGCTATGGCAAACCATGCATCGCCCTGCACCGCGACGTCGAGCGGATTTTCGGTCTGCGTCAGCGAGCCGGCATGGCGGGTGACGTAAGTCTCGCCGGACGAGACGAAGGCGGTCGAGTCCCGGGCCGCCGCTTCCTCGAGCGCCGTGGCGAACTTGACGCCCTCGGCGCGGTACCCCGCGGTCCCGATATTGGCGACGTTCTGAGCGATCGTGTCCAGCCGCTGCTGGAGCGCGACCTGCGATGACAGCGCTACGTACATGGCCGAATCCATCGGCTACGACCCTCCGAGCTTGAGGTTCTGCAGGCTGAGCAGCAGGCTGGCGCCAATGCCGGCCTCGAGCGGGCGTGAGTAGAGGGCTAGCGCCGGAGACCATGCGGTCGCCGTCGGATTGTCGAGGTCCCACAGGCTGGTGAAGCGGGTGAGGATCTCTTCGATCTTCTCGGGGTCCTGCAGGTCGGCGATGTCGAGCCTGGCCTCAATCAGCGCCGCCTGCCGATCGATGTCCTGCATGCCGGTCTCGACCGGGATCCGGAAGGCCGTCTGCACCACCTTGAGAAGGGCCGGATCGGCGAGGATTTCGAGGGGATTCTCGATCGTGGCCGCCTTGCGTTGGAAGTAGAGAGCAAGGCGTACGCCCTCGTTCTGCGAGCCGGCATCCTCCTCCAGGCTCTGGCGCATGTACTTGTCCACCGTCCCCTGCTGCGTGCGGCTGAAGATCGTCGTGGCCTCGCCGTGCCGCACGAAGTTGAACGTCTCGACGAGGTCGCGGTAGCGGGTATCGGTGAGGCTGTTGGCAAAGCTTTCGCGGTCGTCGATGCCCTCCTCGAGCGCCTTGCGCATGAAGGCCTTGGCGTAGGTCATTTCCTCGAGGCCGAAGGCCTTCATCGCGTATCGGTAGAGCCGGTCGTCGGCCATGAAGTCGTCGATCGACTTCACCTTCTCGATGTTTTCCAGGTAGTACGCTGTCTCCCGCTGCGCCTGCGGCGCCGAGGCGACACGCTCCAGCGAGCGCGTCATGTCGGCGGCCAGGAGGCGGTACGAGACGGAAGTGGAAAGCAAAGCCGGCCTCCGGGCACGAAACCCCTGCAGCCTCGCTCAGCGAGCTTGTCCCAAGCTGGTGGAGCGCAAATTCAGCCTGGCACAAGCCTCGTGACATAGGTCGGGACACGGATTCTCCTGGGGGCAGCCACTTGAACTTCGTCATAGGCCTCGCGATCGCCGTCACGTCGCTGCTTGGAGGCTACGCTGCTCTCGGCGGGCACCTGGGCGTCATCTGGCAGCCCTGGGAGTTCGTCATCATCGGCGGCTGTGCGCTCGGCACCTTCATCATCGCCAATCCCATGAACACGGTGAAAGATACCGGGCGCGCGGCGATGCAGGCGATCATGGGCGGCTCGCCCAAGCAGAAGGACTACCTTCAGGTCCTCGGCCTGCTCTACGCGCTGATGCGCGAGCTGCGCGGCAAGTCGCGCAGCGAAGCGGAGGCGCACATCGACAACCCGAAGGAGTCGGAAGTCTTCAAACGCTTCGACAAGGTGCTGGCGGACAAGCAGCTCACCGATTTCATCTGCGACTATGCGCGGCTCATCATCATCGGCAACGCCCGTCCGCACGAGATCGAGGCGCTGATGGACGAGGAGATCCAGACCCACGCCCGCGACCAGCTGAAGCCGTATTACGCGCTGAGCGCCGTCGCGGAGTGCCTTCCCGCGCTCGGCATCGTGGCGGCCGTGCTCGGCGTCATCAAGGCCATGGGCGCGCTCGACCAGTCGCCCGACCTGCTCGGGCACCTGATCGGCGCCGCGCTGGTTGGCACGTTTGCAGGAATTTTCCTTTCCTACGGCATCGTCGGCCCGCTTGCCAACAAGGTGAAGGTGGTGCGCGAGAAGCGCTGCCGCATGCTCGTAGTGGTCAAGCAGGCCTTCCTGGCCTTCATGAACGGAGCGATGCCGCAGATCGCGCTTGAGCATGGCCGCAAGACCATCTCCGCCTACGACCGGCCCTCGATCGACGAGGTGGAGAGCGCGACACTGGCGGGCGGCGAGCCGGCCCCGGCAATGGCGGCCTGAGATGCAGGCGGCGGCACAGCGCCTGGACGACTTCTCCGCCATCCGGCTCTTCGACAAGGCGGCGTTCGCCGAGCCGCGCTATCCTCGGCTCAAGGCCGTCTTCGAGAAGATGGTGGCAGCCAGCCTCGACAATCTACGCGAGCTGTGCCTCGCCCCGCCGCACTACACGTTCAAGAGCGTCCAGGCCGAAGCGCTCGGCGCCACGCTCGCCGAGACCGGCGACGACGGCATGGTCGCCCTCTTCGCCGTGCCGCAATGGAACGGGCGCCTGCTCTTCACGGTGGACCGGCCATTCGTCTACGCGGTCACAGAGCTGTTCTTCGGCGGCGACGGCTGCGAGCCGCCGTTCGAGGAGAAGCGGCGCTTCTCCCAGATGGAGAAGAACGTCGTGCGCGCTGTGCTGACGAGCTCCGCGAGGGCGCTGCAATCCTCGCTGCTCCCCTCAATTCCCGATCTCAGCATCACGATGGAGCGCATCGAGGCGAGCACCGAGCTCATCACGCTCGACGAGCCGGAAAGCCAGGCGGTCGTCGCGAGATTCGAGCTCTATGCGCTGGGAAGGCGCGGCGAGCTGCGCATCATCATTCCGCGGTCAACCATCCGCTCGGCGCGCTCACGGCGCGGGGGCGAGGCGGACGAGCCGCAGAGCGAGCTGTCCCGCCGGATGCAGGGCAAGATCGAAGATACCGACGTGCGGCTCCGCGCCGTGCTGGAAGAGCGGCAGATGACGCTCGCCGAGATTGCCGGCCTGAAGGTCGGGCAGGTCATCCCGCTCGCGGCGCGGGTCGACGGCCGCATCAACCTGGAATGCGACGAGAAGCCGTTCTTCCACTGCGAGGTCGGGCAGTCGGGCGGCTTCTATACGCTCCGCATCGACCACGTTCTCGATCGCTCAGAGAGGGCAAGAGCATGATCTCCTATATCGCCGATGCGGTACTGCTGCTCGCGCTGGTGCTGACGAGCATCCGGGTCGCGACGATGCATCGCGAGCTGCGCCGGCTGCGCGGCTATCAGGCAGAGTATGTCGAGGTGTTCAACCAGACGACCCGCGCGGTCGATAACATCGATTCGGCGGTCCGCCACATCGGCCGCGAGGGTCGCGACGTCCTGGAGCGCCTGGAGGCTGCGATGGCAAAGGCGAGGGCGTTGTCGAAGCGGCTGGAGGACATGGCGCGCGCGGCGGATGGTGCGAAGCGCGAGCCGTCGCCGTCCGGCGATACCGGCCACTACATCATCGGAAAAGCCGCACGCCCGGCTCCCTCGGAGAACCGAGCCGCGACTCCCAGGAATGAAATCTTAAGGTTCGCCGCAGATAGTCGGCCGTCTCAGGAACGGCGAGCCGACGCGGCGGGGGAGGCGAGGCTCTTGCCGCCGCACTATCCGGGCCGCGACTTCCGCATGGCCCCGAGCGTGAAGACGCTGAGGGCGGCGAGCGGGAATGGCTGACGGAAGGATCGCGTCGTCTTTAGCCGAATGTGCGTGGTCGCAGCCGCGACCGATAGGGGGTCGGCCGGCACCGCCGGGCGAGCGTGGGCAGTATGAGTGAGAGCATCGTTGAGGAGAGGCTGGCCGCGGCCGGCGCTGCGCAGCCCCGGCTGGAGAGCTTCGAGAACGGCGTGGCGCCTATGCAGCAGCCCGCGGGCGGATCCGGCATCGGCCTCGATTCGGTGATGCGCATCCCGGTGAGCGTACAGGTCGTGCTCGGTTCGACCACCATGCCCGTCGCCAACCTCATGAAGCTGTCGCACGGTGCGATCGTGCCGCTCGACAGCCGGGTTGGCGAGCCCGTGGACGTGGTGGTCAACGGACGCGTGGTGGCGCGCGGCGAGCTCGTTGTCATGGACGACGACAACACCAGGTTCGGGCTGTCGCTGACGGAGGTGGTGGGATCGCGTCAGCAGGACGGGGCCGGCGAATAGAATGTCGGCGAGCGCGGTCACCGCTGTCCCGACGCCGGCGCGCGCGCTGCATGGGCCGGACCGGGTCGCAGCTCTTCTCCTGGCCATGGGGAAGCCGACCGCGAGCCGGCTTCTCAAGCGTTTCGATCCGCTCGAGCTGAGGGAGATCGCGCGCGCCGCCTCGGCTCTCGGGCCGATCTCCGCCGCCGACCTCGAGCCGGTGATCGAGGAGTTCGCGGGCGAGTTCGCCGCCGGCGTGAGCCTGCTCGGCACCGCCGAGGAGGTCGAGCGCCTGCTGACGGGCATACTGCCAGGCGAGCAGATCTCCGATATCATGGCCGACGTGCTCGGCCATGAGACGGCCACTTCCGGCAGCGGGCCCACGGTGTGGGAGCGACTCAACGAGGTGCCGGAGGGGTCGCTCGCAGATTTCCTCGCGCACGAGCATCCGCAGACGGCCGCGCTCATCCTCTCGAGGCTCAGCTCCGAAGTGACCGCCAAGGTGGTGGGACAAATGTCCGACGGCCTGCGGAAGGGCGTCATGCGGCGTATGACGGCGCTCAAGCCGATCACTGCCGCGGGCCTGCGCCTCCTCGAGGGCGGTATGCAGGAGGCCCTGATAAGCGCCCTGGCGAAGAGCGCCTCGGGCGAGGCCTATACGCGCATGGCCGATATCCTGAACCGTATGGAGCAGGAACATATCGACAGCATTCTGGAGACGATCGCCGAAGGCCGTCCCGACATCGCCAAGGCCCTGAGGCGCATGCTCTTCCGCTTCGAGGACATTGCCAAGCTGTCGGCCAAGGGGCGCATGACGGTCTTCGACCAAGTGCCGGCCGAAGAGGTGGTGCTGGCGCTGAGGAACGTCGACGGCGAGCTGCGCGAGCTCGTCCTGTCCTCGATCGCCTCGCGCTCCCGGCGCATGGTCGAGCATGAGCTCCAGAGCGCCGACGAGCCCGATCCGCGCGCGGTGAAGGATGCACGGCGCAGCATCACCGACCGCATCATGGGCCTCATCAGCAAAGGCGAGATCGAGTTTAACCCTTCGGAAAACGAACCGGCATAGGGTCGCCGCAGCCTTTCAATGGCGGAAACTGCCGACAAGGAAAGCAAAACCGAAGAGCCCACCGAACGGCGGATTCAGGATTCCGTTGAGAAGGGGAACGTCCCTGTCTCGCGGGAAGCCTCGACGTTCGCCTCGATGGTGGGAATCCTGGTGATTGCGGCGTTCTTCCTGCCGGAGCGGTCGGCCCGGCTGGCGCTGGCGCTCAGGCAATTGCTGGACGACCCCGGAGGATGGTCGCTCGCGAATGGATCCGATGCCCGTCATCTTGTGTCCGCGGTCGGCTCGGAGACGGCCTGGTTCCTGCTGCCCGTCATCGCCACGCTCACCGCGTCCGGTTTTGTCGCGTCGTTCCTGCAGAACGCGCCGAAGCTGGTGCCCAACCGCATCAAGCCGCAGCTCTCGCGCATATCGATCAGTCAAGGCACGAAGCGTGTCTTCGGCGCCCGCGGGCAGACGGAGTTCCTCAAGGCAACCGCCAAGTTCGCGGCCGTCGCGATCGTGGTGCTGGTCATATTGCGCTCGGACCAGCTGCGCGTGATGAGCGCCATCTACACCGATCCGGCGGCTCTGCCCTCGCTGATCCTAGGCCTTGCCATGAAGGTGCTCGCCGCGGTCAGCGTGGCGACGATCGTGATCGTGGCGCTCGATCTGGTGTGGTCGCGGCTGCACTGGCGGCGCGACCTGCGCATGACGAAGCAGGAGGTGAAGGACGAGATCAAGCAGTCGGAGGGCGATCCGCTCGTCAAGTCGCGGCTGCGCTCGCTTGCCCGCGACCGCGCCCGGCGGAGGATGATCGCTGCGGTGCCGCAGGCGACGCTGGTAGTGGTCAACCCGACCCACTTCGCCGTTGCGCTGCGCTATGCCCGCGAGAACGGCGGCGCTCCGGTCGTGGTCGCCAAGGGGCAGGACCTCATCGCGCTGAAGATCAGGGAGGTGGCGGAGGACCACGAGATTCCGGTGGTGGAAGACAAGCCTCTCGCAAGGTCCCTCTACGATGCTGTCGAGGTGAATCAGATGATTCCGCCCGAATTCTACAAGGCCGTGGCGGAGATCATCTATTTCCTGCAGAGCGAGGGCGGGTTGAAGGCGGTGGCGCGATGAAGGCGGGTTTGTCGGAACGCAAGAACGGGCACAGCGCGGAGAGCGAGAAGGCACTGGCGGCGGCGGCGAGGGAGCTCGCGGCCGAGCTTCGCCTGACCGACCTCGTCGATCTCATCACGTTCATCCGCACGGAGAACCATCCCAACCTGAGCGATCTGGTCAGTTCGTCCGCCGAGCTCTATTTCAAGCCGGGCACGCTCATCTATGGCTGGTCGGCGGAGGTCGACATGCCCTGGACCGGAACGCCGAAGGTGAAGCTCGACCTGGAGTTCAGGCACAACCAGGTCACGGCGTTCTTCAATCTCGTGCTGGAGCCGAGGCAGGCGGGCGTCGAGCTGAAAGGCGTCGCGTTCGAGCCGCCGGTCCCCCGCCCGCCTGACGACACCCGCAAGCTCATCGACGCGATCGCGGACGCGCGTCTGCCGCACGCGAGCACCTCATTGCAATAGCGCGCTGAGGCGCGCCAGCTTCACACAAGATTCTGCGGCTACGGTCTGCATGCCTGGGTCATAGGTGTGTCGTGGTGCAGCCGGTCTATCTGTTCGATCTAGCGTTCCAGCGTGCGCATTGGCTTTCCGCCCGGCAGGCCACGATTGCCGAGAACATCGTGAACGCGAACACTCCGAACTACCGTGCGCGCGAGGTCGAGCCGTTCGAGGCTGCGCTCAATCGCACCGACCTGGCGACGCGCGCGACCAACCCGAGGCACGTCTCGCTCGAGCTGTCGCCCGTGCGTCCGTCGAGCTTTCAGAGGCAGGATTCGTACACCGTCGGCAACGGCGTCAGCCTCGAGAAGGAGTTGATCAAAGCCGGAGAGGTCTCGCGCGAATACTCACTCAACGTGAGCATCGTGAAGTCCTTCCACCGCATGTGGATGTCGAGCGTAAAGGGGTAAGAAGGATGATCGATCCGCTGACCGCCGCCCTCAAGATCGCGGGGGCGGGACTCGAGGCGCAGTCGGCGCGCATGCGCGTCGTCGCGGAGAATCTCGCCAACGCGCAGTCGACCGGCAACGGGCCCGGAGCCGACCCCTACCAGAGGAAGACGATCTCCTTCTCGTCCGAGCTCGACCGGATCTCCGGCGTTTCCATGATCGAGGTCGACCGTATCGGCCGCGACGACAAGCCGTTCCGTGTGGAATACGACCCGGGCCACCCGGCGGCCGACGATGCGGGCTACGTGAAGATGCCGAACGTCAACCCGCTGATCGAGCTTGCGGACATGCGCGAGGCCAACCGCTCATACGAGGCGGGCCTGCAGATCGTGAAGCAGGGCCGCCACATGATCTCCATGACAATCGACCTCCTGAGGAACACATGAGCATCGAAGCCGCCTCTGCGCTCAGTGCGCTTCAGCCCGCCTCCACGGAGGCCACTTCTCCGGCGCAGTCCACGCGCTCGGTTGGGAGCATTACCGGGGCTGGGGCCGCCGGCGCTGCGGACGGGCCGGACTTCGGCTCCGTGCTGGCGGAGATTACTGCCACGGGCCTGCGCACGGTCGAAACGGGCGAGGCCGCGGCGATCGCCGGGATTCAGGGCGACGCCTCGGTGCAGAAGGTGGTCGAGGCGGTGATGTCGGCAGAGCAAACTCTGCAGACCGCGATAGCGATCCGCGACAAGGTCGTCGCGGCCTATCAGGAAATCAGCCGGATGGCGATCTGAGGAGACGAGCATGCGAGCCCTTGCTATCGCCGCGACTGGAATGGACGCACAGCAGACCAACCTTGAGGTCATCGCCAACAATATAGCCAACATCAACACGACGTCTTTCAAGCGCGCTCGGGCGGAGTTCACGGACCTCCTCTATCAGGCGGAGCGCTTGCAGGGAGTCCCGCAGCGCGGCGGCGAGGGCGCCGTGCCGGAAGGTGCGCAGATCGGCCTCGGCGTGCGGACGGCGGCCATCCGAAACCTGCATCAGCAGGGCGCCCTGGCGCAGACCGGCAACCGTCTCGACCTGGCCCTCGACGGACGCGGCTGGTTCCAGGTCATCGGGGCGGACGGCGAAGCGATCTATACGCGCGCCGGAGCCTTCAACACCAACGCCAACGGCGAGCTCGTCACGCTCGACGGCTATCGCGTCGAGCCGGCCATCGCCGTTCCGCCGGAGGCCGTCGACGTGATCGTCAACCAGTCCGGCCAGGTCTATGCGCGCGTCGAGCCGGACACCGAGCTTCTCCTCATCGGCCAGCTCAGCCTTGCGACGTTCGCCAACGACACCGGCCTGGAGCCGCTCGGCGGCAATCTCTACCGGGAGACGGAAGCGTCCGGAGCGCCCATCATCGGCGTGCCGGCGGACCCGGGAATGGCGAGGATTCATCAGGGCTACCTGGAATCGTCCAACGTCGATCCGGTGAAGGAGATCACGCAGCTCATCTCCGCCCAGCGCGCCTACGAGATGAACTCGAAGGTCATTCAGGCGGCCGACGAGATGGCCGGGACGGTCGCGAAAGGCATCCGCTAGGATGATCGCCGCCATCGCCCGGCAAGGCATTCGTGCGGCGTGGGCTCTAGCGCTCGCGGCCGGTCTCTGTGCGGGCATGGCGGCGGGCACCGCCGCGCAGACCGTCACGATGCCCGTGCCGACGGCAACGGTCTATCCAGGCGATGTCATCGATTCTGGGGTCATCGGCGAGCGCAGCTTCCGGCAGTCGCAGGTCGCGCGCGGCTTCGTCGATTCACGGAGCATGCTCCAAGGCAAGATCGCGCGGCGCACGCTCCTGCCGAACCACCCCATCCCGCTCAACGCGATCGCCGAGGTTAAGCTCGTTACCCGCGGCACGCCGGTACAGCTCGTTTTCCGCCAGGCCGGGCTCGTGATCACCGCCTATGCCGCGCCGCTTCAGGACGGCAGCGAAGGCGACATGATCCGCGTGCGCAATGCTGACAGCGGCGCGGTCGTCATGGGCGTCGTCCAGGCCGACGGCACCGTCCGCGTCGGCGCGCCATGACCGCATTGCGACTAGTCGTAGCAGCCTGCCTTCTCGCGCTCTTCGGCGAGGCCGCCGCGGCGGCGACGCGCATCAAGGACATCGCAACGCTGCAGGGCGTGCGCGACAACCAGATCGTGGGCTACGGGCTCGTCATCGGCCTCAAGGGGACCGGCGACAGCCTGCGCAACTCGCCGTTCACCGAGCAGTCGCTGCAGTCGATGCTCGACGGCATGGGCATAAACGTCCGCAACGCGTCGCTCAGGACGCGCAATGTGGCTGGCGTGATCGTTACCGCCGAGCTTCCGCCCTTCATCGGCAGAGGCGCCCGGATCGACATCACCGTTTCGTCGCTCGGCGACGCCGCGTCGCTTCTCGGCGGCACCCTGATCATGACGCCGCTGATGGGCGCCGACGGCGAGATATATGCGGTCGGGCAAGGGCCGGTGGCGGTCTCCGGCTTCTCCACCGAGGGCGATGCCGAAAGCCTCACCGAGGGCGTCCCCACGACCGGCCGCATCCCCAATGGCGCCGTGGTGGAGCGCGAGGTGGCGGGCGGCTTCCTGGAGCTGGGGCAGCTCGTTCTGGAACTGAGCAATCCGGACTTCAGCACCGCCATCCGGGTTGTCGACGCGATCAACGCCTATGCTTCCGGCCGCTACGGGCAGCGGGTCGCGTACGAGCGGGACTACCGGACGATCGTCCTTGAGAAGCCGGACGGCCCGTCCGCTCTTCGCTTCGTCGCGGAGGTCGGCGAGCTGATGGTTGAGCCCGACTCGCCGGCTCGCGTGGTGATCGACGAGCGTACCGGGACCGTCGTCATCGGCCGGGACGTGCAGATATCCACCGTCGCCGTGACGCACGGCAATCTCACGGTGCGGGTGACGGAGGCGCCGACCGTCTCCCAGCCGGCCCCCTTCTCCGAGGGGAAGACGACGGTGACGCCGCGTACCTTCGTGGATGCCTCGCAGGCGGGAGGACGGCTCGCCATTATCGGCGGCACGGACCTGCAGACGCTCATCGCCGGGCTCAACCAGATCGGGCTCAAGCCCACCGGGATCATCGCCATCCTGCAGGCCATCAAGACGGCCGGCGCACTGCAGGCCGAGCTCATCATCCAGTAGGTCCTCCCGCTCAAGCCCGGCGCAAGGTTACGCGTCCACGGTCGCGAAGGAGCTGCCGACGGCGAGGACGATCCCTTTTATGCCTCCTGCAATGTCAGCCCGGCGCTCGTGCCGGCTTCTCGGTTGCATCGTCGCGCTGCTTTTCGGGTCGGCGGCATTCGCTGCGGACGAGGGCGGCGGCGGCCGCAGTCCGGCCGAGAGCGACGCCGAGATATTCTGCGCCAGTATCGGCAATGCCGCGAGCGATGCGCGCGTGGCGTGGGAGGCGCGCACCCTCGACGCATTGAAGGCGGACGTGGAGGAGAAGATCCAGGCACTCGACGCCAAGCGGGCCGAGCTCGAAGCATGGGTGGAGCGCCGGGAGGCCTTCCGCAAGCAGGCCGAGGACAGTGTCGTCGAGATATACGCCCGCATGCGGCCGGACGCGGCGGCGGAGCAGCTTGCGCTGCTCGATGCGTCGACTGCGGCGGCCGTCCTTATCAGGCTCAAGTCGCGCGTGGCGGGCGCCATCCTGAGCGAGATGGACGCGCCGCGCGCGGTCGCCTTGGCGACAATGATCTCGACCGACGGCGAAACGGAAGACGCAGGAGCGGCTCAGCAGTGAAACATCCGCTTCTGCCCGTGCTGATGCTTGCGCTCGGTGGATGCACCAGCGTCAGTGACATGGGCCGCGAACCCGCGATGACCCCGGTCGGCAGCGGGCTGCACGCCTACCGGACGCCGCTTCCCGTCGCAGCTTTCCCCGGTCCGAGGAGCCCGAGCTACCATTCGCTGTGGGACGACACGCGCGCCAACCTTTTCCAGGACCCGCGAGCGGCGAAGATCGGGGACATCCTGACCGTCAAGATACGCATCAACGACAAGGCGACTCTGGACAATTCCTCCTCGCGCCGCCGGAACTCCGGAACGGGGCTGAACGGCAGCTACGACTTTTCGGTCCAGACCATGATCGAGGACCGCAAGGGCAGCGGTAAGGGCGGCCTCAATCTCGGTGCGAATTCCACGGCGGCGGGCACCGGGACGATCGACCGCTCCGAGAAGATCGATCTCTCGGTGGCGGCGGTGGTCGCCGAGGTCCTGCCGAACGGCAACCTGTTGATCAGCGGCTCGCAGGAGGTGCGGGTCAATTACGAGCTGCGGATTCTGAACGTCACCGGAATCGTTCGCCCGCGCGATATCTCCACCGGCAACACGATCGACTACGAGAAGATCGCCGAGGCGCGCATCTCCTATGGCGGCCGAGGCCGTATCTCCGAGGTGCAGCAGCCCCGCTGGGGCCAGCAGGTCCTCGACGCCGTTGCTCCCTTCTGAGCGCATTCGATGGCCGCGACCGCCGCTCCCGCCGAACTGCCCGCTCCGGAAAACGCCGGGGGCGCCAAGTCCACGATTCTGTCGGTCGGCGCGATGGTGCTGATGACGCTCGTCGCTGCGGCGGGTGGCGCCGGGCTCGGGGTCATGCTCGCCGACGAGGTGGAGGAGGCGCTGCGCGCCAAGAGGGCCGCCGCCGAGTTGCCCGCCGACAATCTCCGCTTTCAGAAGCCGGCGCACCTGAAGGCTCTCCCGCCCGCGGTGACCAATCTCGCCGAGCCGAGCGACATCTGGATACGCATCGAGTCGTCGATCGTCTTCGACGATCAGGGGATCGGCACCGACGACGTGCTCGCCGCCGAGATCACGGAGGATTTCGTCGCCTACCTTCGCACCGTCAAGCTTTCGCAGATCGACAGCCCGAGCGGCATGAACCATCTGCGCGAGGACCTGGCGGACCGCGCCCGCATCCGCTCCCAAGGCCGAGTACGAGACCTCGTTATCCAGACCATGGTCGTACAGTGAAGCGGCTGGCGTTCGCGGGACCGGCGCTGCTTGTCCTGATCGGCGCCGCTGCGGCGCAGCAGGGCGAAGCGGTGCCGGGCCTCGACCTGGAGGCGCTGCTGCCGGAAGGCGAAGGCGCGTTCACGGGCCGCGTCGTACAGATCATCCTGCTCCTGACGGTCCTATCGGTCGCGCCAGGTCTGCTCATCATGGTGACGTGCTTCACGCGCTTCATCGTTGCGCTCTCCTTCCTGCGCGCCGGGCTCGGCATGCAGAGCACGCCCGCCAACCTCATCCTGCTCAGCCTTGCGCTCTTCATGACCTTCTTCGTCATGCAGCCTACCTTCGAGCAGGCCTACCGCACCGGTCTGCAGCCGCTCCTGGAGAACGAAATCGACCAGGCCGAGGCGTTCGGCCTCGTCGTCGCGCCGTTCCGCGAGTTCATGCTGACGCATGTGCGCGACCGCGATCTGGAGCTGTTCCGCGATCTGGCCGGCGAGCCGCTTCCCGACGCAACCGAGGATGGGGAGGAGGTGGCGCTGCGCATTCTTATTCCGGCCTTCATGATCTCCGAGCTGAGGCGCGGCTTCGAGATCGGGTTCCTCATCGTCCTGCCCTTCCTCGTCATCGACCTAATCGTGGCGACGCTCACCATGTCGATGGGCATGATGATGCTGCCGCCGACCGTCATCTCCCTGCCGTTCAAGATACTGTTCTTCGTCCTCATCGACGGGTGGAACATGCTGATCGGCGGGCTTGTGAGGTCGTTCTTCTAACTCAGGGATTGGACCTCCCCTTTGTATTAAACTTTACGAAAGCTTTGTTGGCTACGTTGCCGCTATGACAGGTTGAGCGCGTAAACGCTGCTCATAGGCATGAGGCCGCTCTGTCATGCCGGTTCCAGCCCGGCATGTTTCCAAGAGTACTAGAGTGCCGGAGCCAAACCATGTCGAGTATCCTCACCAACGTGTCGGCCATGACTGCCTTGCAGTCGCTGACGAGCACTAACAAGCAGCTTGAAGCCACGCAGGCGCGTATCGCCACGGGCCTCAAGGTCGGCAGCGCGGCCGACAACGCGGCCTATTGGTCGATCGCCACGACCATGCGGTCCGACAACAAGGCGCTGTCGACGGTGGTCGACGCCCTCGGCCTCGGCGCCGCCAAGGTCGACGTCGCCTATACCGGCGTCAACGCTGCCATCGACGTCGTGGATGAGATCAAAATGAAGCTGGTCGCGGCCCGCGAGCCGGGTGTCGACCGCGGCAAGATCCAGTCGGACATCGCTGTGCTGCAGCAACAGCTGATCGACAATGCCGGCGCCGCCTCGTTCAGCGGCGAGAACTGGCTCTCCGTCGATTCGAGCGACGCCTCCTACAACGGTGGAACCAAATCCATCGTCGCCTCCTTCACTCGCGCCTCCGACGGCACGGTCTCGGTGAGCACGATCGACATCGACATCTCGAGCGTCAAGCTGTTCGACGCTGACGATCAGTCGGGCATTCTCGACACCGAGTTCACTACGACCGGCGCCGGCGCTGTCACCGTGGCGGTGACGACGCTCGACATCACGGCCACCGACGTCGACGACACCGACCTTGACGAGATGATCTCGGCTGTCGATGCCGCCCTCGCCTCGATGACCACCGCTGCGAGCGATCTCGGCGCCGCCAAGAAGCGCGTCGGCCTGCAGCAGGACTTCGTCGGCAAGCTGATGGACTCCATCGAGCGCGGCGTCGGCCAGCTGGTGGATGCGGACATGACCGAGGAATCGACCCGCCTCCAGGCTCTGCAGGTTCAGCAGCAGCTCGGCATCCAGGCGCTGTCGATCGCCAACACCAACAGTCAGAACATCCTCTCGCTCTTCCGCTAGGAACACTGAGAGAGACTCATCGAGCCGCGCCCTTCGGGGCGCGGCTTTTCTGCTTGCAATCCTCGCACAAGGTTAGCCGCCCACACTGGCGTTGAAAGCCAGGATACGCAGGGTGGCGATGAGCGGTTTGGAGCAGGCGGATCGGCTCGTTAAGAGCCTGCTTGGACTTGGGCCGCGGCGTCTGGCGGCCCTCGCCATCATGGGCGTCACCATCTTCGCCGTGGTCATCCTCGGCGGCGTCTATCTCAGCCGGCCGCAGCTCGACGTGCTCTACTCCGGGCTGGAGCGGGAGGACGTGACGCGGATCGGCGCGGCGCTGAACGAGGCCGGCATCGCGTTCGACGTGAACTCCGACGGAACGGCGGTTCTCGTCAGCTACGGGCAGACCGCGACGGCGCGCATGCTTCTCGCCGAGAAGGGCCTGCCGCAGAGCGCCAATGCCGGCTACGAGCTCTTCGACCAGATGGGATCCTTCGGTCTCACTTCCTTCATGCAGGAGGTGACGCGCGTGCGCGTGCTGGAGGGCGAGATCGCCCGCACCATCCAGTCGCTCAGCGGCGTGAAGGCGGCGCGGGTGCATATCGTCGCCCCGGATGAAGGCTCCTTCCGCCGTGTGCGGCGTCCCCCTTCCGCGTCGGTTGTCATCCGCACCGAGACGCGGGACGACGCCAGCACGGCACAGTCGATCCGCCATCTCGTCGCCGCCGCGGTGCCCGGCATGACGCCGAACGAAGTGACGGTGCTTAACAGCGACGGCGTGCTGCTCGCGTCGGGCGACGACACAGAAGCCGCCGCTCCCGGCCGGCTGATGAACCTGGAGCAGGCGGTCAGCAACGATGTCCGCAACAAGGTGCGCGAGAGCCTGACGCCCTATCTCGGGCTCGGCAACTTCCAGGTCAGCGTGACCGCGCGCCTGAACACGGACAGGCAGCAGATCACCGAGACGATCTACGATCCCGATTCGCGCGTGGAGCGCTCCGTGCGCGTCGTGAAGGAGAACGAGTCCTCCAACAACTCCAGCCGGAGCGCCGCGACGAGCGTGGAGCAGAACCTGCCGGACGCGGCGGGGCCGGAGGGCGGCGAGAACTCGAGCTCCTCCAATGAACGCCGCGAGGAGATCACCAACTATGAGCTCTCCACCAAGACGGTGAACACGGTGAGCGACGGGTTCGGTGTGGAGAATCTCTCCATCGCCGTCCTCGTCAACCGCGCACAGGTCGCCGGTGGGGCGGACCCCACCGAGGAGGAGATCGCGCGGCGGCTCGCGGAGATCGAGGAACTCGTCGCAACGGCTGCGGATGTGCGCGTCGGGCGTGGCGATCAGATCAAGGTGCTCGCGGTCGAGTTCGCCGGGGCCTCGCAGCAGCTGGAGCCGGTTCCCCCGGTCGGCATGACGGAGCTGCTGGTGCGGCAGCTCGGCACGCTCGTCAACGCCGCGACCATCTTCGTCGTCGCCCTCATGCTCATCTGGTTCGGCCTGAGGCCGGCGACGCGCGCCATCCTCGCCAGGCCGGCCGCGCCCGAAACGCCCGCCCTGGCCGCATCAGAGAGAAACCCCGCGCTGGCGCTCGAGGATGGGCATGCGGATGATTTCGCTCATGCAGCGGAGGGGAGTCTCATCGACGACCTTACTGTCCAGCTGAAGAAGTCCCCGCGCAAGAAGCTGGAGCAGATGGTCCGCTTCAACGACGAGCAGTCCGCCGCGATCCTCAAGCGCTGGATCCATGAGGGGGCGCGGACCTGATGCCGCTCCCCGCGGCGGCGCACCTCATCGAGTTTCCGCTCGCGCCGAAGGCCGGCTGCGAGCGCGGGCCCGCACCTGCGCAGATGCCTCGCGGCCAGGAGCACGAGGTCGGTTCAACCGGCGCGGCCGAGGACGCGCTCGCGCGCGGACGCGAGGAAGGGCTTGCAGCAGGGCGCGCCGAGTACGCCGCGAAGCTTGACGAGGAGCGCGCCGCGGCGGGCGCACGACTCGCCGAGGAGCGAGCGGCGTGGGCCTCGGAGGAGGGTGCCCGTCTCGGCGACGCGATCGGCGCGGCTTTCCAGGTGCTGGAGGAAACGGTCGGCGATGCCGTGGCCGCCATTCTCTCTCCGGTCCTTCAGGACGCGCTGCGCGCCCGCGCCGTCGACGAACTGGCCAGCACCCTGAGGAGGCTGATGGCCAGCGACCAGCGGATCCTTCGAATCAGCGGTCCGGAGGACCTGCTTGAGGCGCTGCGCGGGAGGCTCTGCGGAGACATCTCGGCGATCGCCTTCGAGGCGGCGGAGGAAATCGACGTACATGTGGTTGCCGAGCAGACGATCATCGAGACGCAGCTCAGGGTTTGGATGACGCGGATCGACGGCCGGAGCGGATGACGCTGATGGCTGATGCCGAACAGGACATCCGGGATATCATCATCATCCGGCGGCACGCGTCGACGGAGGCGGAGCAGGTCAAGGGCGGCGTCTGGAAGATCGCGTTCGCTGATTTCATGACGGCCATGATGTGCTTCTTCCTCGTCATGTGGCTCATCAACGCGGCGAACGAGGATACGCGGCAGGCGGTCGCGAGCTACTTCAATCCGATGCGGCTCGCAGAGCTCAATCGCAAAGGCGTCGCGGACCCGCACGTCACCGGCATCAACACGCCGCAGCGCGGCGATCCCGCCGAGGAGGCAGGCGAAGTTGGCGGCAGCTCGGGCGGCGACGCAGCCGCCGACCTCACGCGTGACGCGCTCTTCCGCGACCCATACGGCGTGCTGTCGGATATCGCCGCCGAAGCCGAGGAGAAAGCGGCGGAAGCGCAGGAAGCACCTCCACTTCCGCCCCCGCCGGCGTTGACGGAGAATCTCCGCGATCTGTTCGATCCCGTGGCCGAAGGGACCGGATCGAGTGCCATCGCCGCCCCGGGCGGGGCCGACCGGACGGAGTTGGAGACGGCTCTCGCCCACGGCCAGGCAGTCGAGGTGCGCCCCGGGCCGACACCGCCGGGACGCGAGCGGCCGGCAGAGGCACAGCGCGGCTCGTCACCGGCCGGCGAAGAGATATCCCGGCCCGAGGAAGCGGCCGAAGCCGCGCCATCCGCCGATCCGCTGCCGATGTCTTCTCCGCCAGGTGCCGCGCCGCCTGCGGATGTGGCCATCGCGAACACGCCTCCTCAGCTGCCGGAGACGTCGCCCGTTCCGGAACGCCTGCCGGAGATCGAGCGACAGATCGCCGAGGCAACGGAAGGCGAGGGAGGGCGGAGCCCGGGGGTCACGGTGGAACGTACCGGCGGCGGCGTCCTGATCAGCCTGACCGACGAAGCCCAGTTCGGAATGTTCGCGATCGGCTCGGCGGAGCCGCAGCCGCAGATGATCCGCATCATGGAGCGGATCGCCGAGGTTCTCAGAACGCGGCCCGGCGGCGTTACCATCCGCGGCCATACCGACGGGCGCCCGTTCCGCAGCGAAACCTACGACAACTGGCGGCTCTCCACCGACCGTGCGCAAATGGCCTATTACATGCTCGTACGCGGCGGTCTCGACGAGCGCCGCGTGGCGGCGATCGAAGGCTATGCCGACCGCAAGCTGAAGGCGCCCGAGGATCCCGAAGCCGCGGAAAACCGGCGGATCGAGATATTCCTTCGCGAGGACACGCCGTGAGACGCCGCCTGCGTTCGCTGCTTGCCGCCGTCTCGGTTCTTGCGGCCAGCTCCCTGGCTGCAATGGCGCAAGGGCCCTCAGATCCGGTGAAGCTCGTCCGGACGCTGGAGCTCCTGCAGGACTCCATTGCGCACGGCACAGGGGCTCCCGAGGATGGGCGGCGAAAGCTGATCGACGTCATCGGAGAGAGCTTCCTGTCGGCCGATCCGAATACGTGGCTCGACGAGAGGAACGCCGACGCTGCTCTGCTCTATGTCCTGAACGGCGGCCACCCCGTCGTGCTGACGCGGCTTCCGTCGAGCGAGGAAGGCAGCGCGCGGGTGCAGCTGGTCGCGGCGGTTGCAGCTTACGCCGCCGGATCGCGGACTGCGGCGATGCAGCTGTGGGACGAAATCGATCTGGCGACCCTGCCGGCAGGCCTTGCCGGCGCCGCGGCGCTGGCGCAGGCAAATCTCGTGATGGAAACGCAACCGGAGCGCGCCTTGCGCCTCGTCGACATTGCGCGGTTGGAATCGCCCGGGACCCTGGTGGAGGAAGCCGCTACACGGCGGGGGCTCGAGCTTGCCAAGAGGCTCGGCAAGCCTGACAGGTTCGAGTTCTACGCCGTCGCATACATCTCCCGCTTCCCGCGTTCGCCGTACAATGCAGCCTTCCGGCGGCTCCTGTCGCAGTCCTATCTCGAGCTGGTCGCAACGCCGGAAGCCGCGCCCAGGCTCGACTCGATCCTCGCAGTCCTGCCCGCCGAGGACCGGATCGGAATGTATCTCGACGTGGCCCGGTTGGCGGTAGTCGGGGCGGAGATGGCGCTTGCCTCGACCTTCGCCGAGACGGCGCTCGGCTTGTCTCAACCGGACACGACGGAGATGCTGCGAGCCGAGCTCTATCGCATGGCCGCCGCCGCCTTCATCGGCGATCCCGTTGCGGCCCGAAGGCGCCTGGAAGAGCTGCGGTCGGCGGACATCCCGCGAAACGACCGCGAGCTGCTGAGCGCCGTGCTGTCCGTGGTCGAGCAGGTTCAGCGATGGCCGACGGCGGAAGGCGGCGCGAAGCCGCCGCCGGCGGACGAGGCCGGACGCGAGGCGGCCGGCGCCGGCTCGGTGCCCGTCGATGGCGTCCTGACACGAGGCGAGGCGGCGTTGGCGTCGGCTGCGCGTATCCTTGAGGAGGCGGAGCGTTGAGCGTCGGACCGTACATCAAGACGACCGCAGGAAGCGATCCGCTCGCGGCCTCCAGGTCGGCGTGGAAGAACGGCCGGATGCAGCATGATGCCGACTCCCATGCGGCGGGTGGACGCTTCGCCGAGATGATGTTCGGCGCGGAGAAGGCAAGGGTTGACGGCGCGCGGCCGGGCGATGGTGGCGCGTCATCGCGCGCCATGCCTGGCGAGGCGGCCCCCGTCGGTGCTGTCGGGCGACCGGACGCGTCCGTGTCGGACAGCGCCCCTGCACAGGCTGCGAGCCACTCAGGCGAAGAGCCGCCGCCGGCGCCGCGCGGGTGGGGCACGGCCTCGCTCGCCCGCGCGGCGCACGAACGCGGGACGTGGCCGACCTGGAATGCGCCGCAGGGAACGCGCGATGACCCGACGAATGGGTCATTCGCGGACGCACCCTCCGATGCGCCGGATGTCCTGCCTCGGTTGGGCGTGAGGATGGAGAGCAGGGCGAACGCCGACAAAAGCGGCGCCGCGGCGACGTTGCCCGGCATCGCGGGTGAGGGTCAGGCTCCCACCGGAGTCATGGCGGCGTCTGAATCGCAGCTCGCGCTGCCTGGCTTTCCGTCCGGCAGTGCGCTGGATGAGGCGACGGCCGCTCGCGGGGTCGGCGCCCAGGGCGGCGGCACAGTCGTGGCGCCCGACGAGGGCGGTGCGGAGGATGCGCCGGTCGCTGTGCCGCAAGGCGTGGATCAACGTCCGGGTGCGCCCTCGCTTCACCCCGCCGCCGAGGGCGAGTCGTCGCCGGTCGCGGAAACGCCGCGTGCCGCGCCCGCCACGTGGCAGCCGTCCGCCGACCCCGTGATCGCCGCCGCTCCGGTAGCGGCCGACCACGCGCCCGCCTCACGGGACGCCGACCGTGCAGCGGTCCCAGCGGAAGTCAATCGCTCGCCGGCCCCAGCGATCGCCGATCGCGTGCTGATCTCTCCAAACGTCGATCGCGTGCCGGTTCTGCACGGCAATGCGGCGCTGGACGCACCGAGGGCGACCGGGCATGCAGGGCAGTCGCCGGGCCCGGCGCCCGCGGCCGCCACATCCAGGCGAGCTCAGCAGCACGCCGGCGTCGCCGATGCGTTGCCGCGGCCGGCAGCGGGCATCGCGCGCGGTTCCTCGACGCCCGCTTCGCCGCCCACGCCCGGGGCTCCTCATGCGCCAGCCGCGCCGGCCACGACGCAGGCGCCGGGGCCCGCGGTTCGCGCTTCCTCAGCGCGGCAGGAGGCCGTGCCCGAAACGGCGGAGCAGTCCCCGGCTGGTCCGCGCAGCGCTTTGACTGCGTCGGCCATGCCCAGGCGCGCGCCTGCCGCCGCCGCGCCCATGGCCGCGCCTGCCGCTGCCGCGCCTCCAGCGGTGCCTGCCGTCGACACGCCCATGGCCGCGCCTGCCGCTCCGGGGGCGCGTGCCGCAAGCCCCGAAACGACTCTTGCTGCCCGCGCGCCGGCAGATGCTGGCGCCGTCCCGGTGTCGGCGGTGCTGGAAAGGCACCTGCCGCCCGCCGTGGCGGAGCCGAGGCGTTACGACCCCAGCGGGCCTGGCGATGATTCGAACGCCGCAAAGGCCTCCGCCGAAGCTCCCGCGGAGGGAGACGGCGATGCCGCTCAGCGGCTGCGCGGTGCGCCCGAGACACCGATCGTCCGCGAGGCGGGGCGGCCAGTACCGGATCTCCCGATCATGATTCCGGCGCGGCAGATCGCGGCGGCGATTGCGCAGGAGATCGGCCGGCCGCAGTCCGCGCCGCAGTCCGCCCAGGCGGATCCCTTCGCGCCGCCGCCCGCGACGGGCCGTGAGCCGGTCAGGATACTAAAGGTGGCGCTGGAGCCGGTCGAGCTCGGACGCGTGACCATCCAGCTTCGCACGGAAGGAAGCGCGGTCCATCTCGCCGTGACGGCGGAGCGGGCAGAGACGCATGCGCTTCTCAGCCGCGATCGTCATGCGCTTTCGCGCATTCTCGAATCGAGCGGCTTCGACGTCAAGCAGGTCACGATCCAGTTCGGCAGCCTGGACCGCGCTTCCCCCGGCCTCCAGCCGGACGCGGCGACGCAATCGACCGCCCAGCAATCGACGCCGCAGCAATCCGCGCCGCAGAACGCCTTCGGCGCGGGAGCCGGCGAGCGGCAGCACGCGCAGCGCTCCGGCGGACAGGGCCATGCGGAGAGGCAGGAGAAGCAACGTGACGAGGATCAGGACACTCGCCGCCGCCGCGGCGATCTTTACGTCTAGCGGCCTGACGGCGGTCGCCGCCCAGAATGCCTGCGAGCGGGAGATGGTCCGGGCGGCGACGCAGTATGACGTTCCGCTCGGCGTGCTCTATGCCGTCGGACTGACGGAGACGGGACGCCGCGGTTCGCTGCAGCCCTTCGCGATGAACGTGGAGGGCAGGGCGCACTATGCGCAGGGGGTCGAGGAGGCGCTCCGAATATTCGGCGATGCCCGCAAGGCCGGCGCCGTCCTCATCGACGTCGGGTGCATGCAGATCAACCACTACTACCACAGCGATCAGTTCGACTCGGTCGAGCAGATGTTCGATCCGCGCCGCAACGTCGACTACGCCGCCCTGTTCCTGAAGCGGCTGCGTGCGCGCGAGGGGGACTGGACAATGGCCGTCGCGCGCTACCACGCGGGGCCGAACAACAACCCGGCGCAGAAGCGCTACGTATGCGCCGTCATCACCAACATGGTGGCGACGGGCTTCGGCTCGTGGACGGCGAACGCCCGCTCGTTCTGCGGGTAGGGGCCGGCGCGACAATTTGGCCGGCTGGCGCGGCGCATCGCCCGAACCGCTCGGAGCCGGTGGCTGCGGAGGCCCGGCCAGCTTAGGCGGACAGCCAGCCCCGATGTGTCAATATTGCTGTCTTTCCAAGCAGAAATATTGGTTAATCGAAGGTTAAGATATTGGATAGGATTTATATCGAAAGCCCCAATCCGCAATATAAATGCCGCCTCCTGTGACGATAAGACTATATGATGTTGATCTTCTAACTTAACATACGCATCTCATACATTCTATGCGAGATGATTATATTTATACTTAGAGATGCGATCTCAATTCCTTTCGAAAATCTTAATACGTAAAGTAAAGTCTTGACCAAACGTGGTTAATATGCCATTTGTGAAGAGGGCTGTGAGAGCCGCGCGCGACGTGCCGCGCGAGGGGAATTGGGGGTTGGATTGTGTTCGTCATTGTCGATGACCGGGACGTTGTGACTGAGGGGTTCTCGTCGTGCTTTCAGCGGGAGGGTGTGTCCTCCGCCGGCTTTTGTCCGAGCGAGTTTCGTGAATGGGTTGCGACGGCGGCCGAGGGCGATCTTTCGGCAGTCGAGGCCTTTCTCATCGGGGACTGCCCGGAGCGTGAGACGCTCCCGCGCGTGATCCGTGGCCGCTCCAAGGCGCCGATGATCGCCATGAACGAGCGGCCGGCACTGGAGCAGACGCTGGAGCTCTTCGCCGCCGGTATCGACGACGTGGTTCGCAAGCCGATCCACGTGCGCGAGATCCTGGCGCGGGTGGGTGCGATCCGCCGCCGTCTCGACAAGGACAAGGACCGCGCCACGGTCGGCGAGATGCAGATCTTCGCGGACGGGCGCGACCCGATCGTACGCGGCGAGGTGCTCGCGCTGCCGCGCCGCGAGCGGCGCATCCTTGAATACCTCGTCGCCAATCGCGGCAGACGGGTCACCAAGGCGCAGATCTTCAACGCGGTCTACGGCATCTTCGACGAGGACGTGGAGGAGGACGTGGTGGAGAGCCACATCAGCAAGCTGCGCAAGAAGCTTCGCCACAGACTCGGCTACGATCCGATCGATTCCAAGCGCTATCTCGGCTACTGCCTCGACGAGATCTGAGGCGGTGCCTCCGACGCGACGGACACACCGCGCGAGCCAGGACAGCTTCACACAAGAAAACTCTGGTGTCCTGGCGCGGACATAGTACGGCGGGAGCAAGTCCATGAGTCTTTACGGCGTTATGCGCACCGGCGTCTCCGGCATGAACGCGCAATCGAACAAGCTGTCCACCGTTGCCGACAACATCGCCAACTCCAGCACGAACGGCTACAAGCGCGCTTCCACCGAGTTCGCCTCGATGATCCTGCAGTCGGCTACCGACAACTACTCCTCGGGCGGGGTCAACACGCGCGTCCGCTACAGCGTCAGCGAGCAGGGGAACCTGACCTTCACCAGCTCGGTCACCGACCTCGCGGTCGCCGGGACGGGCTTCATGATCGTCACCGACGGCGACGGTACGCCGTTCTACACGCGCGCCGGTTCCTTCGTCCCGGACGGTGACGGCAATCTGGTCAACGCCGCGGGATTCTACCTGATGGGCTTCAACTACGAAGACGGCGAGCCGGCTCCGGCGGCAGGCGGCGTTACGGGCCTCTCGGTCGTCAACGTGGCGCAGACCGAGCTGCAGGCGCTGCCTTCGACCGAGGGCAGGTTCGCGGCCAATCTGCCGTCAAACGCCGACATCGTCGCCGCGGCAGACCTGCCGTCGGCCAACGCCGCGACCGCGCAGTACACCGGCAAGAGCTCGTTCCTGACCTACGACTATCTCGGAAACGAGGTCATCCTCGACATCTATCTGTCCAAGACCGCCGCCAACGCTTGGGAGATGGCGGTCTACAATCAGGCCGACGCCGCGGCGGGCGGAGGGTTCCCCTACGGGAGCGCCGCGCTCGCTGCCGAAACACTGTCCTTCGATCCGACGACGGGCGGGCTGACGGGAGGTAGCCCCACAACGCTGTCGTTGACGGTCCCCGATGGAGCGCCGCTGGAGATCGACATCAGCGAAATGATCCAGCTCGCTTCCGACTACCGCATCCTGAACGCTTGGGTCGACGGCAATGCGCCGAGCGCGGTCGACAGGATCGAGATCGATTCCGACGGCACGCTGTTTGCCATCTACGAGAGCGGCGCTCGCGTCGCCAAGTACAAGATACCGCTCGCCGACGTGCCGAGCCCCGACAACCTGACGCCGCGACCCGGCAACGTCTATTCGCCGGGCACCGCATCGGGGGCGGTTCAGGTCGGCTTCTCCACCTCCGGGGGCCTCGGGACGCTTGTCTCCGGCGCTCTTGAGAACTCCACCGTCGACCTCGCTTCCGAGCTCACCTCCATGATCGAGTCGCAGCGGAGCTACACGGCCAACTCCAAGGTCTTCCAGACCGGATCGGAACTCCTCGACGTACTCGTCAACATGAAGCGCTAGCGCAGGGGTGACGATTAAAGTCCGCCTCAGATGGGCCTGACCGCCGCAATACAGACCGCGCAGAGCGCGCTCCGGACGACGTCGGCGCAGACGGCGGTCACCTCGCGCAACGTCGCGGGCGCCAACGATCCGAGCTATTCCCGCAAGATCGCGCTCGTCACGACGAGCATGGATGGCGGGGCGCAGACGGTCGCAATCCGGCGCGCCGCGGACAAGGCGCTCCTGGAGAACATGATCGAGGCGACGTCGCGCGCCTCGGCGCAGCAGGCGCTCGGCGACGGGCTGACAATGCTGCAGCAGATCGTCGGCGATCCGGCGGACGACCGCTCGCCTGCCGCGCTGCTCGGCGCGCTGAACGATTCCATCCAGATATACTCGACGATGCCGAGCGACCTGAGCCTGGCTCAGGGCGTCCTCATGAAGGCCCAGAGCCTAGCCGGGGCGCTGAACGACGCCACGCGGACGATCGAGGACGTCCGCCGCAACGCCGACAAGGACATAGCCTCCGCCGTCGATGAGCTCAATCGGCTCCTGGTCGACTTCGAGGCGGCCAACGAGGCCGTCGTGATCGGCACGCATGCGGGCCTCGATATCACGGACGAGCTCGATACGCGCGACAAGATCCTGTCCAAGGTCTCCGAGCTGATCGGCGTCAGGTCCGTGTCGCGCGGCGCGAACGACGTGGCGCTCTATACCGACAGCGGCGTCACGCTGTTCGACGGCGCGGCGCGCGCAGTGACCTTCCAGCCGACCCCCGGCATTGCCGCGGGGCTCTCCGGCAACGCGGTCCTCGTCGACGGCGTGCCGGTGACCGGAAGCTCGGCCACCATGCCGATCACGTCCGGCAAGCTGCGGGGCCTCGCTGCGCTGCGCGACGAGGCAACCGCCACCGTCCAGAGCCAGCTCGACGAGCTGGCGCGCGGCCTGATCGAGGCCTTTGCCGAGTCCGACCAGAGCGTCCCGGCTGCGCTGCCGGACCGGCCGGGCCTCTTCACCTATCCCGGAGCGCCGGCTATGCCGGGTGCGGCGCTCGTGCCGGGACTAGCCGGGACAATCGCCGTCAACGCGAACGTGGACCCCGCCAAGGGCGGGAGCCTCGCTCGGCTGCGCGACGGCGGCATCTCGGACCCGGGCAATCCGGCCTACGTGTACAACCCGACGGGCGCGGCCGGCTTCCCGGACCGGCTGGGCGAGATGCTGGGCGAGCTTCAGGCGAGCCGCGGCTTCGATCCGGCGGCGGGGCTCGGGAGCGATGCCGCCCTCGGAAGCTTCGCAACCAGTTCGGTCGGATGGCTGGAGGCTGCGCGGCAGCAGGCGGTCGGCAACGCGGAGTACCACACCACGCTCCTGGTGCGCGCATCCGATGCGCTCTCGCATGCAACCGGCGTCAACCTGGACGACGAGATGAGCCTGCTCCTCGAGCTGGAGAGGTCGTACCAGGCGTCGGCGAAGCTTCTGGCGAGCGTCGACGCCATGCTCGCAAGCTTCATCGCGGGTATCCGCTGATGAAGACGACCTACGTCTCGACATTCGCTATGTCGGCCGCGACGCGGCGCTCGGTCATGGAGATGCAGGCCGATCTGACGGCGCGGCAGAAGGAGCTCTCCACCCAGCGCGTCGCCGATGCGGGGCTGGCGCTCGGCGCGCATACCGGGCAGGTCGTGGCGCTCCGCCGCGACCATGCGAGTCTGCAGGCGATCATCGACTCCAACGCGACCGTGGCCGGACGGCTCGATGCGACGCAGGGCGCGCTCACCGGGATCACGGACGGCGCACACCAGTTCCTCGGCGTCCTCATCGACGCGAGGAGCACGCCGGAGAAGGCCAACGTGACGCTGGCCCGGGCCGAGGAGAAGCTCGCTTCGCTGATCGGCCAGCTCAACGCGACGCATGCCGGGCAGCACCTCTTCGCCGGCATCAACACCGGGGTCGCGCCGATCGCTGCATATTCCCCCGGCTCGACGCCGAAGCAGGCGGTCGACGACGCGTTCCTGGCGCGCTTCGGCTTTGCCCAGTCGGATCCCGCGGCCTCGAGCATCTCCGGTGCCGACATGCAGGATTTCCTCGATATCGACTTCGCGGCCCTCTTCGATGATACCGGGTGGCCGGCGAACTGGTCGTCCGCAACAGACGGCGCGATCCGGGCGCGCGTGTCCACGGGCGCGACGGTCAGCACCGGCGAGACGGCCAATCACCCGGCGATCCGCAAGCTGACGATGGCCTACACGATGATGGCCGACCTCGGCATCACGAACCTCTCGGCGGGCGCCTATGACGCGCTGGTGTCGACCGCGACGGGGCTCGTCGGCGAGTCGATCCAGGAGGTCACGCATGCGCAGGCGCGGCTCGGCACGACGCAGGAGACGGTCACTACAGCGTCGGAGCGGATGTCGGTTCAGATGGACGTGCTCGCGAAACACATCAATGCGCTTGAGGGGGTCGACCCCTACGAGGCCGCCATGCAGGTCACGAGCCTGCTGACGCAGATCGAGACATCTTACGCGATGACGGCGCGGCTGCAGCGGCTGAGCCTGCTCAATTATCTGTAGACCGGATTGCCGGTGAGGTGAGGAAAGAGAATGCACGCGTTTGCCTATGCTGAAGTGGTCGAAGATTCAGGCGCCACCTCCCGCGAGCGCGACGGGAAGGCGCTCGACGTGGCGATCGAGCTCCTGAGCCGGGCCGAGGCCAAGGGAGCGGGAAGCGTCGAATCGGCGGAAGCGCTCTACTTTTCCACACGGCTCTGGTCGACCTTCATCGAGGACCTGGGACGGCCGGAGAACGGCCTTGCGCCGGAGTTGCGCGCCGCTCTCATCTCCGTCGGCATCGGGCTGCTGCGCGAAGCGGAGCGCATCCGCCTTGGCGAGACGGCGAGCTTCGCCCACATGATCGACGTGAGCACGATCATTCGCGAGGGGTTGCGATGAGCGGACGGAATGTGCCGATGCGGATTTCGCTCCGGGCCGGCGAACGTGTCTACATCAACGGCGCCGTGCTGCGCGCAAGGGGCAAGACGACCATCGAGCTCCTGAACGACGCGACCTTTCTTCTGGAAGGGCACGTGCTCCAGCCGGAGAACGCCACCACCCCGCTGAAGCAGCTCTATTTCGCGCTGCAGACGCTTCTGATCGAGCCTTCGAGCCCGTCGGCGTGGGACGCTTTCAAGCGCATGCATACCGCAACGTGCGACACGTTCTCCACGACGGACATCGTCATGGGATTGAGGAACGTCGCAAGGCTGGTCGAGGCGGGCCGGACCTTCGAGGCGCTGAAGACCATCCGCGGCCTCTTTGCCGTCGAGGAGCAAATCCTCGGCGCGGTGCACAAGGCCGAAGCAGCATGAGGAGCATGTCATGGATGTAGCGAGTGCCACGCAGGCGTCGGCGGGAGCCTCCGCCACGCAGACCGCAGCCGCGAAGGCATCGCTCGACTACGACGCCTTCCTCAAGCTGCTCGTCGCCCAGATGAAGAATCAGGACCCGACGGAGCCGATGGACTCGACGCAGTACATGGCGCAGCTCGCCTCGTTCTCCAACGTGGAGCAGGCGATCCAGACCAACACGAAGCTCGACGCGCTCTTGACCGCCTCGGCCCTCAACCAGGCCGACGGCGTCCTCGGCCGCACCGTGACGTCGCCGGATGGCACCGTGACAGGCAAGGTGGAATCGCTCAAGATCACCGCGAACGGCCTCGTCGCGACGCTGGACAACGGCAAGGAGCTGACGCTCGGCGAGGGGATCAGGATAAGCTAGCGCCAGGGCCAACAGAGATATGAATCGCGCGATGTCACGGGGCTTGGTTCCTCCCCCGCGAAGCGGGGGAGGGGGACCATGCGAAGCATGGTGGAGGGGGCGGCGGCTGGCTTCGTACCGTGCGGCCGCCCCCCCCCCCCCCGTGCGCGGGCCCCCCCCCCCCCCCGGGGAGGGGGGGGGGACCGGGGGCGGGGCCGGG
>CAZMJQ010000485.1:0-5124 GCA_964566475.1 uncultured Propylenella sp.
CGCCATGACTTTCCTTGAGGCCTGGATTGGGTGTCCGGCTTATAGGGGCCGCGCGGGAACGGGACAAGCAGCGCCCCCCGAACCCGAGCGCGGGAGGGCCGCGGCCGAGCCTTCTCACGCCTGAAGCGCGGCAGCTACCGATAGGCGGTGCTTATCGCCGCATGAGGGATTCGGTATTTGCCTCTATGCGGGCCGCTGCGCTATCGAAGTCTGGATACTGTTCCAATCCTTGGGGAGGATCTGGGCGTCGGACGGAGCCGTCCCGACGCCAATGCCGGCAACGCCGGTCCCTCCAGTCGGGGACTGCCGACGGATACGCACGACAGCACCTGGGCGGCAGTCGCAAAACGGACGGAGAGAAACATGGACGCAAAGACTGACGAGAGCGCGGGCGGATGCCCGTTCACCGGCGGCCGCCGCGGACACAGGAACCGCGACTGGTGGCCGGAGCAGCTGGACGTCGACGTTCTGCACCGGAACTCCGACCTGTCCGATCCGCTGGGCGAGGATTTCGACTACGCCAAGGAGTTCCAAAGCCTCGACCTCGATGCCGTGATCGCCGACCTGCGTGCCCTCATGACGGATTCGCAGGAATGGTGGCCGGCGGACTTCGGCCATTACGGCGGGCTGATGGTCCGCATGGCGTGGCACAGCGCGGGAACCTACCGCATCACTGACGGCCGCGGCGGAGCCGGCGCCGGGCAGCAGCGCTTCGCGCCGCTCAACAGCTGGCCGGACAACGCCAACCTCGACAAGGCGCGCAGGCTCTTGTGGCCGATCAAGCAGAAATACGGCCAGAAGATATCCTGGGCCGACCTGATGATCCTCGCCGGCAACGTCGCGCTGGAGTCGATGGGCTTCAAGACATTCGGCTTCGCCGGCGGACGCGCCGACGTGTGGGAGCCGGAGGAACTCTACTGGGGGCCGGAGGGGACGTGGCTCGGCGACGAGCGCTACAGCGGCGAACGGCAGCTTAGTAATCCGCTCGCCGCGGTGCAGATGGGCCTGATCTACGTGAACCCGGAGGGGCCGAACGGCAATCCCGACCCGGTCGCCGCCGCCCATGACATCCGCGACACGTTCTACCGCATGGCGATGAACGACGAGGAGACCGTCGCGCTGATCGCCGGCGGCCATACCTTCGGCAAGACGCACGGCGCCGGCGACCCGTCGCTGCTCGGCCCGGACCCGGAGGGCGCGGCGATCGAGGATCAAGGCCTCGGCTGGAAGAGCGGGCATGGCACCGGGTTCGGGGCCGACGCCATCACCGGCGGCCCGGAGGTCACCTGGTCGCAGACGCCGACGAAGTGGAGCAACCACTTCTTCGACAACCTGTTCAAGTTCGAATGGGAGCTGACGAAGAGCCCCGCCGGCGCGCAGCAGTGGGTGGCCAAGGACGCCCCGGAATCGGTGCCTGACGCGCACGACCCCTCCAAGCGCCGCCGTCCGACCATGCTGACGACGGACCTGTCGCTGCGCTTCGACCCGGAATACGAGAAGATCTCGCGGCGCTTCTACGAGAACCCGGATGCGTTCGCGGACGCATTCGCGCGCGCCTGGTTCAAGCTCACGCACCGCGACATGGGCCCGAGGGTGCGCTATCTCGGCCCGCTCGTGCCGCAGGAGACCCTGATCTGGCAGGACCCGATCCCGGAAGTCGACCACAAGCTGATCGACGACAGGGACATCGCGGGCCTGAAGGCGAAAGTCCTCCAGTCCGGCCTGTCCGTGTCGCAGCTGGTTTCCACCGCCTGGGCGTCGGCCTCGACCTTCCGCGGCTCCGACAAGCGCGGCGGCGCCAACGGCGCGCGCATCCGCCTCGCGCCGCAGAAGGACTGGGAGGTCAACAACCCGGCCGAGCTTGCGAAGGTCCTTCAGGAGCTCGAGGCGATCCAGAAGGCGTTCAACGCGGCGCAGGCCGGCGGGAAGAAGGTGTCGCTCGCCGACCTGATCGTGCTCGCCGGCTCCGCTGCGGTCGAGAAGGCCGCGAAGGACGCCGGGGTCGACGTGAGGGTGCCGTTCACGCCGGGGCGCATGGACGCGTCGCAGGAAGAGACCGACGTCGACTCTTTCGCCGCGCTCGAGCCGCGCACCGACGGCTTCCGCAACTACCTGAGCGGCGAGCAGTTCATGATGCCCGAGGAAGGGCTGGTCGACCGAGCGCAGCTGCTGAGGCTGACGGCGCCGGAGATGACGGTCCTCGTCGGCGGCCTGCGGGTGCTCGGCGCCAATGCCGGCGGAGCCGAGCACGGCGTCTTCACAAAGCGGCCGGGCGTGCTGACGAACGACTTCTTCGTCAACCTCCTCACCATGGCCACGCACTGGCAGCCCGCCTCCGACGGGACGTACGAGGGACGCGACCGCAAGACGAACGAGCTGAAGTGGCGGGCGACGCGCGTCGACCTGATCTTCGGCGCGCACTCGCAGCTCCGCGCGCTGGCGGAGGTCTATGCCTGCGCCGACAGCCACGGCAAGTTCGTCAGAGACTTCGTGGCGGCGTGGACGAAGGTGATGGAGGCCGACCGTTTCGATCTCGCCTATGCGGAGGAGCTTCCGCAGGCCGCTGAGTAACGGTCCTCCCAAGCGACCGTGAGAAGGCCGCGGCGGCAACGCCGCGGCCTTCTTTACAAGGAGCTTGACCCTACTGTTGTCATCCCGGTTCGGCCGTCAGGACGAGACCGGGACCCATACCCACGGGCACGAATCGCCGGGCTCCGGTGGTTATGGGTCCCGGACTGGCGCTGCCGCGCCATCCGGGATGACAAAAGAGAGGGTGGGTGACGTTCGCGGAGGGAGGTCAGGCGGCGGCTTTCGTCTTCGCGCCGAGGCCGTCGTGGAGGGCGAGCAGGCGGTCGAACCAGGTGGCCACGGGGTCGTCGTCGGCAAGCAGCTTGAACGGGCTGACGACGCGCGCCCATTGCAGGGCGCCGAACACGACGTAGTCGGCAAAGAGCGGGCCGTCGCCGCCGATGAAGGGCTGGATCGCGAGCATCTCGCGCAGCGGCCGGAGCGTCTCGCGGAACGCCTCGAGCCGGTCCTCGCGGCCGGCCTGGATGTCCTCCAGGCGCGCACCGAGCCGCGCCTCCCGGCTCTTGCGGAAGTAGCGCTGATCCTCTTCGTCCAGCACGGAGTGGATGTCGGCGACGATGAGGCGCATGAGCGGGCCCTGCACGCCGAACTGCGTCCAGCGCTCCACGAAGCGCGCTATCGCCTCGCCGCCGGGGCCGCCGAAAAGCGACGGGCGGCCGGGATAGGTGCGCTCAAGGTAGAGGGCGATGTCGTAGGACTCGCGCACCAGAGTGCCGTTGTCGTCGAGAACCGGGACGGTCTTGGAGAAGCCGGCGGCGATCTCGGGAATCTTCGTGAAGGGCGTGGGACGTGTGTCGTAGCTCAGCCCTTTGTGCGCCAGCGCCATGCGCGCCTTCCAGCAATGGGGGCTGAAGACCCGTTCCGGGTCGCGGCCGCAGAGTTCGTAAAGGATCATCGGCATTGCGTCGGCTCCGCTGTCCTGTTGGCGCCGGGACCATGACCGGACGAAGACCGCGTTTCAAGCAGTGGTGTCGGGAGGTCTGGCGTGATAGGCCACGCCTATCGCGAGACCCGCTATCCTTCCATGCTGCTTAACCGGCTCTCCCTACGCGATCTCGAATATGCCGTGGCCGTCGCCGAGGAGCGGCACTTCGGCCGGGCGGCCGCGCGCTGTCACGTGTCGCAGCCGGCGCTGTCGGCGCAGGTGAAGAAGCTCGAGGAGACGCTCGGTGCGCAGCTGTTCGAGCGGGCGCCGCGCGGCGTTATCGTGACGGAGGCCGGCAAGCGGCTGATCGCGCAGGCGCGGCGGATGCTGGACGAGGGGCGGCGGTTCCTGGAGCTCGCCTCGGCTTCCGGCACGCTCTCGGGAGAGCTCCGGATCGACGCGATCGCGACGCTCGGGCCCTACATCGTGCCGCACATCCTGCGGCCGTTGCGCGAGGCGCTTCCCGGCGTCTCGTTCGTGCTGCGCGAGGGGCGGACGGACGACATCCTCGCCGCGCTCGCCGCGGGCGAGACGGACCTCGCGCTCATCTCCACGCCGATCGCCGATGCCGGGCTCACCGTGCTGCCGCTCTTCGAGGAGCCGTTCGTGGCGATCCACCCGGCCGACAGGCTGGTCTCGGAGCGGACGCCGCTTACCATCGACGACTTCGACGGGACGGACGTGCTGCTCCTGGAGGAGGGGCACTGCCTGCGCGATCAGGCGCTCGCGCTCTGCGCCCGCGCCGACGCGAACGCGCACCGGCACGCGACGAGCCTGGAGACGCTCCGTCACATGGTCGCCGCGGGCGCAGGCTACTCGCTCCTGCCGGCGCTTGCGGCGGAAGACCGCGAGACGTTCGGCGGGCTGCTGCGCTACGCCGCGATCGACGACAAGCGCGCGTTCCGCACCGTTGCGATGGCCTTCCGCGCCACCGATCCGCGGGCGGAGCATTACCGGGCGATCGGGGAGATTATCAGAGCGAGCATGCCGGCGCCGGTTCGATGTATCGGGGCGCCGCCGGCGGACGCGCGCCATGCGAAGGGCAAGGAGAGAAGAAGAGGATGATGCAGCACTTCCGCATGTTCGCCGCATACAACGGCTGGGCAAACGCCCGCCTCTACGCCGCGGCGGCGCAGCTCTCCGACGACGACTATCGCGCCGAGCGCGGCGCCTTCTTCGGGTCGGTGCACCGCACGCTCAGCCACATCCTCGTCGCCGACCGTATCTGGATGCACCGGTTCACTGGGGAGGGGCCGACCTACACGGATCTCGAGGCGATTCCGTGCGGAGACCTTGCATCGCTTAAGGCCGAGCGCGAGGCGGAGGACGCGCGTATCAGCGCGTGGGTGGAGGGACTCAGCGAGGACGAACTCGCCGGCACCTTCACCTACGGCACCGTCGTCAGACCGACGGACATCACCCAGCCCCTGGAGCCGGCGCTCGCGCATGTCTTCAATCATCAGACGCACCATCGCGGACAGGCGCATTGCCTGCTGACGGAGATCGGCGGGCGCGGGGCGGCGCCTTCGCTCGACCTGATCTACTTTCAGCGCGAGACAGGGATCGGGCTGAGCTGAGGACGGTCGCTCAGCGCAGGATTTCGAAGGCGC
>CAZMJQ010000486.1:0-5590 GCA_964566475.1 uncultured Propylenella sp.
ACCGTGACGCCGTGATCGATCCTGAGGCGCGCGCCTTCCGCCGACCGGTCGTGGATAACGCACTCGGCGAGGAAGTTGCCACACGGATCGGCAATCTTGCCGGAGCGCAGACGCGTGCGCTTGCGGGGGTCGGAGCGCTTGTCGCCACGCATCGATCTAGTGCCCGGCCGATTGCGCCTCTGCGGCGGCGCCGGCCCGTTCCCGGATAGCCTCGTCGGCGGTCAGGACCGGCATGTTGGCGGTGGCGCCTGCCTGAGCGCGCACCTCGTCTTTAGTGATATAGGTGAACTGCTCCACCAGAACGTCCCGGACGAGGTCCGTCCCAAAACGCGCGTTCACGTCCGTGCGCAGCGTCTCCGTGAGCGATGCTAGGTCGAAGCGCTCCAGGCGCTCCAGGTCGATGCGCTCGTCGGAGAAGATGGTGCGGAATGCCTGGTCGAGCATGAAGGGGTCGGGCGGCACGGTGAGCCGGTTGAGCAGCGAGGCGTCCGCCGTGTAGACGAACTGCGCCACCACGTAGCCTTCGATTGCGCCATCCACAATGATCGGCACGTTGATGGGCGCTGTCTTCTCGTAGTTGAGGCCTCGCAGCGCCGGCTCGGACGTAACGCTGCCGCTGGCTTTCCAGGAGGCGGCGACGTAGCTCGATACCAGCGTTATGGCGCAGATCCACAGGGCGCTGACGATCAGCTTGGTCATTGCCGAGCGCCAGCGAAGCGTATCCCCGCCGAGTAGGTGCCGTCCGACTCTCCGTCGCGGATGGCGCGCGCGAGCACGTTCGAAATCTCGTGCACGGCATCGAGATGACGGCGGAGCAGCGCGCTGTTCTCGTCAAGCTTGGCGCGCAGCGGGCGCAGGCGCTGTTCGATCGCCCCCCGCGCCTCGGCGCCCTCTAGGTTGCGGATGCCGCGAGTCAGCTCGAGCAGGCCGTGGCTCTTGCGGCGGTTGAACTCGGCGAGGTCGATCGATTCGCCCTGCCGGAGTGCCTGCGTCTCCTGTTCGATGACCTCCTCGACGCGCTCGATCGCGCGCAGGAACGCGCCGACCGTCGCCGGGGCCGACGGTGCGGGAAGGGAGCGGGAATTGCCGCCGGTGCCATCGCCGTTCATGCTCTCATACATCGGCTCACCCCTCGCCCGTGGATCCGGGACCGTCGTCAGCCGCCTCTGCCGAGAACAGGGCGTCGGCGAAGCGCATCTCCAGCGAGCTCACGTAACCGGGCAGCGCCGAGAACCCGTCCGGCCTGGCGCTGACAGTCCCCTGCGACGCAATCGTATTCGCTATGCCGAGACCACCCGCCTCGGCAAGCTGCCCGGCGATCTGCTCCGCCAGCATGGAGCTCCAGAAGCTGCCGGCTATGCCGTCGCCGAAGACGTGGTTGGCGTCCTTGGGCAGCATGGATTCGATGAAGGTCTGCAGGACGAATGCCTCGAACTGCCGGTAGGGCTCGGCGGGCGCCGCGGCCTGATCCTGCCCGTTTAGAGGCAGACGTGACCTCAGATCGGCCCGCCGCCAATCCGCCGTCACGGCCGGCTGGGAGGTCTGCTCTGCTTCCACGCCGCCGAGCACGGCCTCGAAGCCGGCGGCGGCAGCAGACGTGCCGACGTCGCCCCCGATCCGCGCGAGCTTCTCCACGGCCGCACGGTAGGCGACCGGGTCGGCGGCTTTCGCGACATCGAGCACGATGTCTGAGGGCGGAGTGATAGCCAAGCGGGCCCCGGGCGGCGCTGAAACGTGCCGCAAGCATCCGCTTTCAACCTTACGGGAGGCTTGCGCCTCCGCGCGCCGCATTCGTCTCCACGATCTCGATGAGCTCCTTGCTCTCCGCCGCGCGGCGCTCCTGCCGCTCCGCCTCGGCGAGCATGCGCTCCGCCTGCCTGAGCTGTCCCTTCTGCGTGCGCTGTCTCAACTGCTCCGCCGCCTCCTCCTGCCGCACGGCCTCCCGCTTTCCGGCGACGGCGCGCAGATGCCGCGCCATCGTCTCCATGAAGAGCCCGTGCAGCGGCTGGTCGGCGTTCAGCGCCTCCACGATGGCGCGTTCCTCGTCGAGCAATGCCTGCTCGTCGCGCTTCAGCCGCGCCAGCGCCCAGTCGGTCGCGCGGCACTGCTGGCGCTTGACCTCGACGATGCGCCGGATGGTGTCGAGCCGCCTGGTCAAAGCCAGCCTGTCGCAAGCCAGGTCGCGAAACCGTCGGTGAAGAGATGCAGCATCTCCGGGGCGATGAAGTAGAGGAGGAACAGGCCGCCGAGCAAGATCAAGGGCAGCGAGATGAAGTAGATCGGGATCTGCGGCGTCAGCTTGTTGGTCAGTCCAATCGCGAAGTTCACGACGACGGCGTAGATGATGAAGGGGCTGGTGACCCGCAACGCCAGCAGAAAGCCTTCGGCGAGCGCGTCTGCCACGCGCATCAGCGCGGCCTGCGGCCCGAAGGCCTGCGTCACGGGAAGCACCTCGTAGGAGGCCGTGAGTCCACGCAGGACCTCCCAATGCAGGTCGGTGACGAAGAGCAGCACTATGGCCGCGATGGTGATCAGCGAGACCATCGCCGGCTGCGGGTCCGGGTCTTCGATCGCGGTTCCGGGCACCGCGCCGAAGCCGACCGCCATGGTCGCGGCGTTTGCCAGCGTTTCCAGGGCAAGGAAGAAGAGCCGCCCCACGATGCCGATCATGGCGCCGATCAGCATCTCCGATATCAGGATGCCGGCAACGGTCTCGAGCGAGGCGCCGGCGAGGGCCGCCTCGGCGCCGCCTATGAGGAGCGGCGCCAGCACGAGCGTCACGCCGATCGCGAGGAACAGCCTGATCCGCGGCGGAATGCGCGTGCTGGAAAAGGCGGGCATGAGCATCATGCACGTGCCGATCCTGCAGAACAGGATGAAGACCGCCAGGACCGTCCCGGTCCCGATCGGCATCAGGAGATCGTTCCGAGCGCCCTGACGTCGATGCCGCGCGCGATCTCCACGTGCGAGAGCACGGGAAGCGTCGGAAAGATGCGCTCCACGATCATGCGCACGTAAGGCCTCGCATCGGGCGCCGTGACGAGGGCGAAGCCGTGGCCCTGGTCGACGCGCTCGCGCACCGCGGCGGAGAGCTCCGAGCTGAACTGCTCGACGAGGCGCGGGTCGAGATCGAAGTCGGCCACGTCGCCCTTGGCGTCGCGCTTCAGGCCCTGGTGGAAGGCGAGGTCCCAGCGGTTGCCGAGACGCAGCACCTTGAGCGCGCCGTCCTCCGAGAGGTCGCCGCAGATCTGCTGGGCGATGCGCATGCGCACGTGCTCCGCCACCTGCTCGGAGCGCCGCACATGCGGGGCGATCTCGGCCACCGCCTCGAGGACGAGGTGAAGGCTGCGGATGGAGACGCGCTCGCCAAGGAGGAGCTTCAGCACCGCCTGCAGCCCGGAATAGGATATCTGCGAGGGGCACATGTCGTCGATCAGCCGCCGGTACTCCGGGTCGAGCCGGTCGAGCAAAGCGCGCATGTCCTTGTAGGAGAGGAGCTGGGCGAGGTTGTTGCGGATGACTTCGCTGAGGTGCGTCAGGAGCACCGACATGTTGTCGACCGGGCTGAAGCCCTCGCGCTTCACTTCGTTGGCGAAGACGTCCGACACCCAGAGCGCCTTCATGCCGAAGGCGGGCTCCGTCACCTCGTCGCCGGGGACGTCCGGCTTGCGGCCCTCGCCGGTCACGATCAGAATCTCGCCGAGCCTCAGCTCCTGCGATGCGACGACGGTGCCGTGGATGCGCACCTGATAGCTCTTCGGCGATATGGCGAGGTCGTCGGAGAGCTTGATGTCGGGGACGACGAAGCCGTACTGCTTGGCGAACTTCCGCCGCATCTTCGCGACCCGGTGCGCCAGCTCGCCATGCGCGGCGAGAAGCTGCGTGCCGAGCTGCTTGCCGAGGCAGAGCTCGATCTCCGGAACCTTCAGCGTTTCCTTGATCGATTCGCGCGCCTCCTCCTCCGCACGCGCTGCGGCGGCCTCCTCCCGCGCCTTCTTCGCCGCCTCGCGCGCGGCGTGGCGCCGCGGGATGAGAATCGAAATGAACGCCATCAGCCCGCCGAGAAAGGCGAACGGCACGAACGGCAAGCCGGGCAGTATAGCGAGAACCCCCATGAGGGCGGCGGCGACGAAAAGCGCCCGCGGATATCCGCCGAGCTGTCCCAGCACGGCCTGGTCGGCCGAGCCGCGCGTCCCGCCCTTCGACACGAGAAGGCCGGCGGCGAGCGACACGATCAGCGCCGGGATCTGCGAGACGAGGCCGTCGCCGACGGAGAGCTTGGTGAAGATGTCCGCGGCATCGCCGAGCGACATGTTGTGCCGCGTGACGCCGATGACGATGCCGCCGAAGATGTTGACCGCGGTGATGATGAGCCCGGCGATGGCGTCGCCGCGCACGAACTTGGAGGCACCGTCCATGGAGCCGAAGAACGAGCTCTCCTCCTCCAGCTCGCGCCGCCGCTGCTGCGCCTCCTTCTCGTTGATGAGGCCGGAGGAGAGGTCCGCGTCGATCGCCATCTGCTTGCCGGGAATGGCGTCGAGGGTGAAGCGGGCGCCGACCTCCGCGATGCGGGTGGCCCCCTTGGTGATGACCAGGAAGTTTACCGTCACCAGGATGGTGAAGACGATGAGCCCGATGACGAAGTCGCCGCTCATGACGAAGCGCGAGAAGCCGCCGATGATGTGCCCGGCCGCGGTCGGGCCCTCGTTGCCGTCCGTCAGGATGAGCCGCGTCGACGCGATGTTGAGCGACAGGCGCAGCATCGTGGCGATGAGGAGCACGGTCGGGAAAGCCGAGAAGTCGAGCGGCTTCTGGATCCACAGCGCGACCATCAGGATGAGCACGGATATGGCGATGGAGAGCGCCAGCCCGTAGTCGATCAGCGCCGCCGGAATCGGCAGGAAGAGGATCGTCAGCAGGAAGACGATGCCGACCGCGAACGCGACATCGCGCGCGCCCCTGGAGGGCGCCAAACCATATGCGGAGTAGGCTGTGTCGCTCATGATCGGCCCGGCTCAAGCGGCGCGAATCACCCTGACGGATCAACCTTGCGCGGGGATGTTCAAAGGGGAGGCGCAGACCAAGGCGTGGCGACCTGTTCCTCCCCCATCGCAGTTGGGGGAGGAACCACTCAGAACCCGGTCTCGATGCGGGAGTAGACCTGGCTCGTGAAGCCGTAGATCTCCGCGCCGATGAACGGGCCGGTCAGCGCCACGGCGATGAGGAGGACGACGATCTTCGGGATGAAGGTGAGCGTGATCTCCTGGATCTGCGTCAGCGCCTGGAGAAGCGCGATCGTCACGCCGACGAGCATCGCCGCCACCACCGCCGGCGCGGAGGCGATGATGACGGTCCAGATCGCCGACTGGACGATATCGAGCGCGTCGGCCTCGTTCATGCGGGGCGGTCGACTTCGAAGACAGAGGGCCCGGCACCCGGTTCCTCCCCCATCGCAGATGGGGGAGGGGGACCGCGGAACGCGGTGGAGGGGGCGGCCGCACGGTGCGAAGCCCGCCGCGGGGCCGGCCCCCCCCCCCGGGCGCGGCCGCCCCCCCCCCCCCGCGGCGGGGGGGCGCCCCACCCCGCGCGG
>CAZMJQ010000487.1:0-8165 GCA_964566475.1 uncultured Propylenella sp.
TCGGCCGAGCGCGTCGCCGCCCGCAGGCTTTCCTTGATCTCTTCGCTTCTGCTGGCCATTGCATGCCTCAAATAGGACGAGCGCGGGCTCCTCACGAGCCGCCCGTCTCGACAGCGCGGCAGGTGTAGAAGGAATGCCGCCACCCTGTCCAGCCCAGCACAAGAGCGCGTCCTTGAAGCCCGTCGGTGCTTCGAGTATCTGAGCGACGCTCCGCATGCGGGCTGCGGAACGGCTCCGTCCGAGGGAGATCATGGGCTATCTCGACATAGAAGCACTGCGCGCCACCCCGCTCAAGACGGAGCCATACGACTATCTGGTCGTGCTGGATTTCGTGCGCGCGGAGCGCTTCGTTGATGTCTTAGGCGACTATCCTTCCGTGCCGGGCCCCGGTTCGCATCCCCTCACCGAGCTGACGATCTCGGGGCATTTCCGAGCCCTGCTCGACGAGATGAACGGACCGGAATTCCGCGGCGCCGTCGAGGAGAAGTTCGGCATCGACCTCAGATCGCGTCCGACGATGTTCACGGTGCGCGGGGAATGCCGGTCGTCTGACGGCAAGATCCACACGGATTCCACGACCAAGCTCATCACGGTCCTGCTCTACATGAACGAGACGTGGGACAGGGACGGCGGGCGGCTCAGGATCCTGCGAAGCGGCACGGATCTCAACGACTACGCCGAGGAGGTGCCGCCGCACGGCGGGACGCTTCTCATCTTCCGGCGCTCGGAAAATTCCTGGCACGGCCACGAGCCGTTCGACGGCCCCCGGCGCGCGGTCCAGATGAACTGGGTGACTGACGCATCGGTGGTGGCGCGCGAGCAGGGCCGGCACCGCATTTCGTCCACCATCAAGAAGCTCAACCCGTTCCGCAAGGCCAGCTAGGGTCGAGAAAGCGGCCCGAAAGTCCCGGGAATTCGGTGATTTCAGGCCCCGGCGCCAACCGGGGACAGTCTCGGGATTTCCTTGAAGCGTAGCCGGGCATCCACTATTTCAGGTGTCGGCTTCAAGCGCGCGGGAGAAGGCCTCGCGCCGCCGACGATCGTGGATCGGGCCATGAGCTATCTCGACATCAACGCGCTGCGCGCCACGCCGCTCAAGACCGAGCCCTACGACTACATCGTCGTTCCGGACTTCGTGCGACCGGAATTCTTCCAGGAGATCGTCGCGGACTACCCGCAGGTGCCGGAGCCAGGTCCGTGTCCGCTCAGTGACCTAGAGGTCGGCGGCGATTTTCAGAAGCTGCTCGACGAGCTGAACGGGCCGGACTTCCGCCATGCCGTGGAGGAGAAGTTCGGCATCGACCTGCTCTCTCGTCCGACCTATTTCACGGTGCGCGCCGAATCGCGCTCCAGCGACTGGAAGGTGCACAACGACGCCGCGACCAAGCTCGTGACAGTGCTGCTGTTCATGAACGACAAGGAAGGCGAGGATCGGGGCCGTTTGAGAATCCTGAAGAGCGGCACTGATCCCGACGACTACGTCGAGGCCATCACGACTCAGGGCGGCACGCTGCTTGTCCTGCGCCGCTCCGACCGGTCGTGGCATGCGCATCCGCCCTTCGCGGGGCCGCAACGCGTGATCGCAATGAACTGGGTCACCGACAGGTCGGTGGTCTCGCGCGCGCACGGCCGGCATAAGGTCTCCTCGACCCTCAAGAAGCTCAACCCCTTCCGCAAAGCCAGTTAACGGCAGCACCAGATGTCACAGCACCATGCGAGGATGCTCATCCTCGGCTCCGGGCCCGCCGGCTACACGGCCGCGATCTACGCGGCGCGCGCCATGCTGGAGCCGGTCATCATCGACGGCCTGCAGCCGGGCGGTCAGATGACGATCACCACCGACGTGGAGAACTACCCGGGCTTCGCCGACGTGATCCAGGGCCCGTGGCTGATGGAGCAGATGCGCCTCCAGGCGCAGCACGTGGGAACCCGCTTCGTCTCCGACACCGCGGTCGAGGCCGACCTGAAGCAGCGGCCGTTCCGGCTCAGGCTCGACAGCGGCGACCTATGGACGTGCGACGTGTTGATCGTCGCAACGGGCGCGCAGGCGCGGTGGCTGGGCCTTCCCTCCGAGGAGCGCTTCAAGGGGTTCGGCGTTTCCGCCTGCGCAACCTGCGACGGCTTCTTCTTCAGGGGGAAGGACGTGCTTGTCGTCGGCGGCGGGAACACCGCGGTGGAAGAGGCGCTCTACCTGTCGCAGATCGCGTCGAAAGTGACGGTGGCTCACCGGCGCGACGCGCTGCGCGCCGAGCGCATCCTGCAGGAGCGGCTCTTCGCGCGGGAGAACGTCACGATGGTGTGGGACACCGTCCTCGACGAGGTGCTCGGCGAAGGCGGCTTTCCGCCGCACGTCACCGGCGCCCGGCTGAAAGACGTGAAAACCGGCGAAAAGTCCGATGTCGCCGTTGACGGCATCTTTATTGCTATAGGTCATCAGCCGGCTTCCGAGCTGTTCAAGGGGCAACTCGACATGAAGCCGAACGGTTACCTCGTGACGGCGCCCGATTCGACCGCAACCAACATTCCGGGCGTCTACGCCGCCGGCGACGTTGCGGACGATGTCTACCGGCAGGCCGTGACGGCAGCGGGTCTCGGCTGCATGGCGGCGCTGGAGGCGGAGAAATACCTGGCCGGGATCGAGCCGGCGCACCAGGCGGAAGCTGCGGAGTAACGACGCTGAATTACCAGGATCCGGGACCGCCGGTCCAAAGGGGGCAGATGGACTGGGACAAGCTGCGCATCTTCCACGCCGCGGCGCAGGAGGGCTCGTTCACGCGCGCCGGCGAGGTGCTCAACATGAGCCAGTCGGCCATCAGCCGCCAGGTCAGCGCGTTGGAGGGCGAACTCGGCACGCCCCTCTTCCACAGGCATGCGCGCGGGCTTATCCTCACCGAAGAGGGCGAGCTTCTGATGCGGACCGCCCGCGACATCGTGCTGAAGCTGGAGAACGTGCGCTCGCAGCTCGCCGATTCGCGCGGACAGCCTACCGGCACGCTGCGCGTCTCGACCACGATAGGCCTCGGCTCGACCTGGCTGACCTCGCGGCTCAACGAGTTCGTCGATCTCTATCCGGGCATCCACCTCGAGCTCATCCTCAACGACGATGAACTCGACGTGGCCATGCGGCAAGCGGACGTCGCCATCCGGCTGCGCGCGCCCACGCAGCCCGATCTCGTTCGCCGCAAGCTGTTCGACCTGCATTTCCATGTCTACGCGTCGCCGCGCTACATCCAGCGCTTCGGCGAGCCGCGCACGACCGAGGATATCGACGCTCATCGCATCGTCGTCTTCGGCGAGAACGCGCCGTCCTACCTGAAGGAGATGAACTGGCTCTGCATCGCCGGCCGCGAGCCCGGCAATCCGCGCCCGCCAACCATTTCGGTGAACAGCGTCGTGGCGATCCGCAACGCGGTCGAGAAGGGGATCGGCATCGCCATGCTTCCCGACTACCTGCTCGGCGGGAGCTCCGAGCTCGTCGCCATCCTCAGGGACTACGAGGTGCCGAGCTTCGACGTCTTCTTCGTCTATCCGGAGGAGCTGCGCGATTCGGCGCGCGTGACCGCGTTCCGCGACTTTCTCGTCGCCAACGCAAGGCGCTGGCACTACTGAGGCGAATAGTGAGATCGTGAGGGGTGAGTAGATGCGCCTCGCCTCTATCTCGCCACTCACAATTCACCACACACTCGCCAACTAAGCCGCCTTCGCGCTCGCCTGCGCCAGCACGTCGTCGGCGAGACGGCCGGTGACTTCCGCCATGTTGTCGAACTCGGCCGTGAAGGTGCCGACGCCGGCGGTAGCGGAGCGCAGCTCGATGATGAGGTCGGCGATCTCCGCCTCCGGAATCAGCGCCTCCACGACATCCCAGCCTTTCCAGCCCTGCCGCGCGTCGTAACCGAGGAGCTGGCCGCGGCGGCCGGAGACGATGGCGTTGACGCGGGCCGTAGAGTCGTTCGGAACAGCGATCTTCACCTTGAGGACGGGCTCAAGCAGCACGGGCCGCGCCTCCGGCAGCGCCTCGCGCATGCCGAGGATGCCGGCCATCTTGAAGGCCTGGTCCGATGAATCGACGGAATGGTACGACCCGTCGGTCAGTGTGACGCCCACGTCCATGACCGGAAAGCCGCCGAGCGGCCCGTTCAGGAGCGCCTCGCGCACCCCCGCTTCCACGGCCGGGATGTAGTTCTTCGGCACGACGCCGCCGGTGATCGTGTCGGAGAACACGAAGCCCGTGCCGCGCGGCAGCGGCTTCACCTCCAGCACTACGTCGCCGAACTGGCCGTGGCCGCCGCTCTGCTTCTTGTGGCGGCCGCGCTTCGTCACGGTCGCCTTGATGGTCTCGCGGTAGGGCACCAGCGCCCGCTTGGTCTCGAGCTTCAGGCCGAAGCGGCTGGTGAGCCTCTCCACCGCCACGCGGAGATGCATCTCACCCTGCCCGCCGAGAATCATCTCTCCCGTATCCTGCCGATGGTCGACGTTCAACGACGGGTCCTCCTCCACAAGGCGCGTCAGGCTGGCGGAAAGCTTTACCTCGTCCTTGCGGTCCGTCGGCGTCACCACCTTCCGGAGCACGGGCTGCGGCGGCGGCGGCACGGATATCTGCTTCGCCTCCGCGCCCTTCGCGCCAAGCGTGTCGCCGGTCTGGGCCGCGTCGACCTTTCCGAGCCCGACCGTCTCGCCCATGGACGCCGCGCCACGCTTCGTCGATTTCTGGCCGAGGAGGCTGTAGATTCCGGACACTTTGTCCGTCTCGCCGCGCGGGACCGTCACCTCCATCCCGTCCTCGACCCTGCCGGCGAGGACTCGCACCAGCGAGAGCTTGCCGGCATGGCTGGTGTGGATGGTCTTCAGGACCTGCAGCAGCGTCTTGTCCCCGGCGATGCCGAGCCGGGCGCGCGTGTCGTCGACGTTCGGCGATTCGTGGCGGAGCGCCTTCAGGAGCCGCAGGATGCCGTTGCCGTTGAGTGCCGAGCCGATCAGCACGGGCACGATTTGACCGGCGCGAAGCTCGGCCGCCAGATCGGCGAAAATCTTGTCGCGCGGCGGCTGGATGTCCTCCAGGAGCTGCTCCATCAACGCGTCGTCGTGATCGGCTAGCTGCTCCAGCATGGTGAAGCGCGCCTCGTCGCGCTGCGGCACGTCACCGGCTTCGATCTCGATCACCTGGCTCTCGGCATGCTCGCGGTAGACGAAGGCCCGGTCCAAAGCGAGGTCGATGAAGCCCGTGGCGATCTCGTCCTTCCAGATCGGTATCTGCCGCAGCACGAGCGGCGTCTCCGAGGCGGGCTGCAGCATGGCGAGCGCGTCGCGCACGCTTATGGTGGCCTTGTCGATCTTGTTGAGGAACAGGAAACGAGGGATGCCGCGCTCCTCCAGGTGGCGCAGCACGACCTGCAGCGCGGCGATCTTCTTCTCGTCGGGCTCCGCGACGACGATCGCCGCATCGATTCCGCCGACCAGAGGCTCGCTCTCGTAGCCGAACTCGACCGAGCCGGGGCAGTCGAGGAACGTATAGGTCTCGTCCATGAACGTGGTTTCGGCGACGTTGAGCTCAACGCTCATGGAATGAGCGCGCGCCTCCGGCGAGGAATCGCCGACCGCGTTGCCGCTCGTCACGCTTCCCGGCTTGTCGACGGCGCCGGTGCGCGCCAGGATCGCTTCAAGCAGGCTTGTCTTTCCGCTTGCGAACGGGCCCACGACCGCAATGCACCGCGGACCTGTCTTGCGTCCATTGTCGCTCATACTTCCTCCCTGCACATGCAACGGGGTCTCTGGTCGCCCCGATGACGGCTCGACGGAAGCATGACGCACTTCAAGCCTTCTCGCCCGCCCCCGGAAATCGAGCCTCTAACGGGAAGGTTCGCCACGAACGCCGCTCCGTTCCGGAGCCAGGAACGGATCGTCTCAGGCGCGGATTGGTTTGGCAAGGGGCGCGCGTGTCGCGGAAATCCGTGGCTTTGCCGGTCGGAGCGATTTACCGCGGATGAGGATCGTATAGAGTGCGCGAATGCTGACCCGTTCCATCCTCGCCCTCATCGCGGCACTGGCCCTGGCCGGCCCTGCCGCGTCCGCCGATTTCCCTCCTGCAAGCCCCTATTCGGGACCGGCGGAAGCCGTCGGCGTCTGCGCCGATTCCGACGTTCTCCGCCGAATAGCGAGCCGCTTTGCCTGGGCCGAGCGGCATACGTGGCGCCGCGGCTACGTAATGGCTGGATTGGAGAATCCGCGGCCGAGCGGTCACCCGTACTACGAGCCGGGCCTCGTCCCGCGCGACTACTGCATGGCCGACGCAATCATGTCGAACGGCGACGCCCGCCGCGTGTACTACACGATCGAGCACGGTCTCGGCTTTGCCGGGCTCGGCCGGAACGTGGATTTCTGCGTGCTCGGGCTCGATCCCTGGCACATCCATGACGGGGCCTGCAGAACAGTTCGCTGAACGGGGCGCTCCTTGGGCCCGGAGCTGGCGTGACCTGGGGCATCGGAATCAAATAAGCCCCGGCGATGCCGGGGCTTTTTGATCGCGACGATCTGGATCGCGTCAGAACTTCACGCCGATGCCGCCACGAACGGTGTGGTCGGAGAAGTCCGTGTTGACCGGACCGGCGCCCGTGGCAAAGGTCTCGTCGCCATAGTCCGAGTAGCGGTACTCGATGCGCGCCGTGATGTTGTCCATCACCAGGCCCTCGACGCCCGCGCCGGCCGTCCAGCCCCACAGCACGTCGTCGTCGCTCGCACCGCCGGCCCCGACCTCGAGGCTCGTGGCCGCGAGACCGCCCGTGCCGTAGGCGAGGAACCGGTCGAGCGCGATGCCGGCGCGGCCGCGGAGCGAGCCGTGGAGGCCCTGCTCAACCGAAACGCCCCCGCTCGAGCCGTCGCGGAAGGGGTAGAGGATGTCAACCTCACCGCCCACGACGAAATTGCCCCACTGCCAGTTGGCGCCTCCGTAAGCGCCGATATCGAAGCCGTCCGCCTCGACGTCGCCTGCCGCATCCGTATCGGCAGTGCCCCAGCCGAACCCGCCGAGCGCACCTAGATAGAAGCCCGTCCAGTCGTTGACGGGGGCAGCTTCCGTATACTGCGGCGCGGGAAGCGGCTCGACTTCGCCGATGTCGGCCGCAAGCGCAGGCGCCGCCAACAGGCCGGCCGAGATGGTCCCGAAGAGGATACCGATACGCATACAGAATCTCCTGAGTGGCCTCGTTAACGCGCCGCGAATAAACGCGACGAGCAGATTGCAGTTCTCTCCCCTGCGAGATTGGGACGCAGTTTGGTTTCGGCAAGCCCGAATCGTGAAAAAAGGAAGGAGTTTCAGCGGTTAGGGGCCGCTGTTCAGCCATATTGATTAATGCGCAAAGGCTCCGAAAGGCCGCCGTGCCGCGCCTCGGCTTGGCGCGGGCCTCCCCTCCGCCTAGTGTCGGCTGACTGGAATCATGCCTGAGAGCGATCATCCCGCGCGGCAAGCACTTGTGACCGGAGCCGGCAAAAGAGTCGGCGCCGCGATCGCGCGGGCCCTCGCTGCGGCGGGATGGGCCGTGACGATACACTACCGTTTTGCCCGCGAGGAGGCGGAGACGCTGGCCGGCGAAATCCTCAAGACGGGCGGGTCGGCGATCACATACCAGGCGGACCTTACCGAGCCCGGCGCAGCCGAAGCGATGATCGCGGCGCTCGACGGCGCTCCCTTGCCTCTCACGCTTCTCGTGAACAACGCCGCCATCTTCGAATATGACTCGCCGCCGGACGTGACGGCGAAGGCTTTGGCGGAGCACTTCACCGTAAACGCCGCCGCTCCCATCCTGCTAGCCCAGGCCTTCGGCGCCGCGAAGAAGCGTCGGCGCGAGACCGGGGTCGTCGTCAATATGCTCGACAACAAGATCTTCGCCCCGAACGCCGATTACTTCTCGTACTCCGTAGCGAAGTTCGCGCTGGCGGGCGCCACCAGGATGCTTGCCATGGCATTGGCGCCGCACGTGCGCGTGTGCGGCGTCGCGCCCGCCCTTCTCCTGGTGAGCGGCGAGCAATCCGAGGATGCGTACCAACGCGCGCGGGTCGTCAATCCGGCCGGGCAGCCGACTCGGTTGGAGGACGTGTGCCGGGCGGTTCTCTTCCTCGCCGAGACGGAATCGCTCAACGGGGAGATCATTGCGGTCGACCGGGGACAGACT
>CAZMJQ010000488.1:0-7449 GCA_964566475.1 uncultured Propylenella sp.
CGCGGGTTGAAGAGGCAGCCCGTCGGCCGGTCGCCCTGTCCGGGGACGACGCCGGGGATGGCCGGCAGGCGGTTGCCGGTGGCGCGGTCGGGCAGCGCGGCGAGCAGCGCAGCCGTGTAGGGATGATGCGGACGCGCGAAGAGGCCGTGCACGTCCTGCCGCTCCACCTGCTGCCCGGCGTACTGCACCACGACGCGCTGCGCGGTCTCCGCGACCACGCCCATGTCGTGGGTGATCAGCACGAGGCCCATGCCTGTCTTCCGCTGCACCTCGAGCAGCAAGTCGAGGATCTGGGCCTGGATGGTCACGTCGAGCGCGGTCGACGGCTCGTCGGCGATGAGCATCTTCGGGTGGCAGGCGAGCGCCATGGCGATCATCACGCGCTGGCTCATGCCGCCGGAGAGCTGGTGGGGGAAGGCGGAGAGCCGCCGCTGCGGCTCGGGGATGCCGACCTGCTCCAGCAGCTCGATGGTGCGCGCGCGCCGGGCTCTCCGGTCGAGCCCGAGATGCGTCTTCAGCGCCTCGCCGATCTGGAAGGCGACGGTGAAGCAGGGATTGAGACTGGCGATGGGGTCCTGGAAGATCATCGCAAGGTCGCGCCCGATGACCGCGCGCCGGCGGCGCGACGAAAGCTTCGCCAGGTCCTCGCCGCCGAAACGCAGGCGGTCTGCCGTCACCGTGGCGGTGTCGGGCAGGAGGCCCATCACGGCGAGCATGGCCACCGACTTGCCGGACCCGGACTCGCCGACGATCGCAACCACCTCGCCCGCGTCGACGTCGAGGTCGATGCGGTCCACGGCGGTGAACGGCCCCGCCGAGGTGGCGAAGCTGACGGAGAGGTTGCGGATCTCGAGGAGGGGCATCAGCTTTGCGTTTCCGGTGCCAAGGCCTTAAATTGCAAGTATGAGGACACCGCCCCTTCCAAGGCCGGAGCCGATTTTGGGGCCCGAGACGCCAGGTCCCGGGACTGACTTGCCCGACCTATACTACTAGCCATTGTCGACGGACGCGCGCAGCGCGTTGAAGGCGTCGGTCGCAGCGTAAGACAGCTTCTGCTGCACTCCCACATAAGCGGTGAACATTCGTTCCTTGCGGTGCACGTCGAGCGCAGGGAATTTGTCTCCCTGAGGTCGGTGGTGAAGAGGCGCAACGCCTCAATCCGATCGTAGACCAAGACCACCTTTCTGATCACCGCCTCCGGAAGGACGGGTATGTCCTCCGCGATCGAAGGCCATACGAGCGGATTGAACTGCTGGGGTATAAAAGGGGTGAACGGAGGCGAACTGCTGCTCCCCTGGCGGATCGCCTCGACGCCGCCCTTCAGCTGCTCCTCCAGATCGGTGCTCTCGAAGTGCGAGACAATGATCCAGATTTCCGCCAGCAGTGCCTGCTGAAGGTCCCTGACGCGCTCGGCGCGACGGTCATCCTCCCGCTTGCGCTCCGCCGTCTGAAGCCTCTCGTCTCTCGCCCGTTCCCGCTCCCGTGCATCCGCCTCGCGCCGGCGGGCCGCCCCGAGCGTCGCTATCAGCGAGACAAGCGCCACCATGCCCGTGACGAACAGGCCGACCATCTGAAAGATGCCCGTGATTGCAGCGCGCTGCTCTTCGGGCTGGGTCAGGCCGAGCCAGTCACGAAGGAGCCCGGGCAGATCCACCCTCAGCTCCGCTTGAGCTTCGGGTCGAGGGCGTCGCGCAGGCCGTCGCCGACGAGGTTGATGGCGAGCACCGTGATGAGGATGGCGAGACCCGGGAAGGTGACCACCCACCACGCCCGCAGGATGAACTCGCGCGCCTCGGCGAGCATCGTGCCCCATTCCGGCGTCGGCGGCTGCGCGCCCATGCCGAGGAAGCCGAGCGCCGCCGCGTCGAGGATGGCGGTGGAGAAGGAGAGCGTCCCCTGCACGATGAGCGGCGCAAGGCAGTTGGGGAGCACCGTCTTGACCATCAGCCGCATCGGTCCGGCGCCGGCGACGCGGGCGGAGACGACGTAGTCCTTGGTCTTCTCCGACATGACGGACGCGCGCGTGAGCCGCACGAAATGCGGCTGGTAGACGAGCGCGATGGCGATCATGGCGTTGACCAGTCCCGGGCCCAGGATCGCGACGAGAACGAGGGCGAGAAGCAGCGACGGGAATGCCAGGATCACGTCCATGATCCGCATGATCACGACGTCGATCCAGCCGCGGAAATAGCCCGAAATGAGCCCGATGAGGATGCCGCTCGTGAGTGCGCAGACCACCACCACGACGCCGATGAAGAGCGAGAAGCGCGAGCCGTAGATGAGCCGGGAGAGCATGTCGCGGCCGACGGCGTCGGTCCCCAGGAGGTAGGCGGTCGAACCGCCTTCCTCCCAGAAGGGAGGCATCAGCAGCGCACTACGGTTCTGCAGGGTGGGGCTGTGCGGGGCGATGAGCGGCGCCAGGATGGCGGTCGCCACTAGCGCCAGGAACACCACAAGCCCGGCCACGGCGCCCTTGTTCTCTGAAAAGTAGTACCAGAACTCCGCCAGCATGGCGCGCCGCGCGCGCCAGCCCGAGCGCAGGGCCTGCTGCTCGGCCTGCTTCCGGTCGGTAGCGAGGAGGTCCTGCGTCACAGCCATCGCACAGCCTCAATTGTGCCGGATGCGCGGATTGATGAGGCCGTAGAGCAGGTCGACTCCGAGGTTGACCAGCATGACCAGGGTCGCGATCAGGACCAGCCCGCCCTGCACGACGGTGTAATCGCGCCTGAAGACGGAATCGACCATCCACTTGCCGATCCCCGGCCAGGAGAAGATCGTTTCGGTAAGGATGGCCCCGGCCAGCAATACGCCGACCTGCAGGCCGATCGTCGTCACCACCGGAATGAGCGCGTTCCTGAGCGCGTGCACTCCGATGACGCGCAACGGCGGCAGACCCTTGGCGCGCGCGGTGCGGACATAGTCCTCGCCGAGCACTTCCAGCATGGCCGAGCGGGTCTGGCGGGCGATGACGGCGAGCGGAATGGTGCCGAGCACGATGGTCGGCAGGATGAGATGGTTCAAGGCCGACTGGAACGCGCCGTCCTGGCCGGAGAGCAGCGAGTCGATCAGCATGAAGCCCGTCACCGGCGGGAAGAAGTACATGAGCGAGATGCGGCCGGACACCGGCGTCCATCCAAGGATGCCGGAGAAGAGGATGATGAGCAGCAATCCCCACCAGAAGATCGGCATGGAATAGCCGACCAGGGCCGTACCCATGACGCCCTGGTCGACGATCGAGCCGCGCTTGACGGCGGCGAGCATGCCGGCGGGCACGCCCAGAGCGATGGCGAACACGATGGCGCAGACCGAGAGCTCGAGCGTGGCGGGGAAGCGCGTGAGGAACTCATCCATCACGGGACGTCGCGTCGTGATCGACTGCCCGAAGTCGCCGGCCAGGAGTCCGCGGAGATAGTCCAGGTACTGAATGACGATGTGCCGATCGTAGCCGAAGGCCGCTTCGAGCTCGGCGTAGCGTTCGGGCGTCATGCCGCGCTCGCCCGCCAGGAGCATAATCGGGTCGCCGGGAAGGAGGCGTATGAATGCGAAGGCGATGATCGAGACCCCGATGAAGGTCGGGATCAGGACTGCCACACGGCTGATGAGGAAACGGAGCATCGCATTGGGGAGGGAGCGGCCCTGAGGCCGCCCCCGTCCGTGTCAGCTACTCGTCGATGTCGACGCCCTCGAAGACGTGGCCGCCGAGCGGGTCCATGACGTAGCCGGTGACGTTGGAGCGCATCGGCATGTGGACCACCGAGTGCGCAATCGTCGCCCATGGCGCCTCGCGCTTGAACACGACCTGCGCCTCTTCGTAGATGGGCGCGCGCTCCTCCTGGGTGCCGAGCGTCTTCGCCTCCTGGACCAGGGCCTCGAACTCCTCGTTGCACCATTGAGCGCGGTTGGCATTGCCCACCGCGTCGCAGCCGAGGAGCACGGCGAGGAAGTTGTCGGGATCGCCATTGTCGCCGGTCCAGCCCAAGAGCACCGCACCGTCGCGATCCACGGCCTTCGAGCGGTCCAGGTACTCGCCCCATTCGTACGAAACGATTTCCACGTCGACGCCGACCTCGGCGAAGTCCGCCTGGATGAGCTCGGCCATGCGGCGGGCGTTGGGGTTGTAAGGACGCTGCACCGGCATCGCCCAGACCTTCATGCTGAGGTCGGCCGCGCCGGCCTCCTCCAGCATCTGCCGCGCCCCCTCCGGATCGTATGGGTCGTCCTCGATGGCCTCGTTGTAGGACCACATCGTGGGCGGGATCGGGTTCTTCGCGGCCTCGCCCGCGCCCTGGAACACGGCGTCGAGAATGGCCTGCTTGTTGATGGCCATGTTGAGCGCCTTGCGGACCTGCGGGTTGTCGAACGGCTCCTGCTGCGTGTTGTACGCCAGGTAGCCGACATTGAGGCCTTCCTGCTCCATCACGTTGATATCCGGATTGTCGTTGAGGCTCTGGATATCGGCGGGATTGGGGTAGGGGATGATGTGGCATTCGCCGGCGAGCAGCTTCTGCTGGCGCACGGCCTGGTCGGTGGTGATGGCGAAGACGAGATCGTCGATCGCCTCCTTCCCGGGATAGTAGTCCGGATGCGCGGCGTAGCGGATCACCGCGTCGGGCTGGTAGGCGACGAACTGGAACGGCCCGGTGCCGACAGGCTGCTGGTTGAGGTTGCCCTCGTTCCCGGCCTCGGCAAGCTGGTCGGCGTATTCCGCGGAGAGGATCGAGGCGAAGTCCATCGCCAGGTTCGCCACGAAGGGCGCTTCCGGCCGCGTGAGATTGAAGCGGACCGTCATGTCGTCGACCCTCTCGATCGATTCGATCAGGTCCGGCATGGACATGCTGTTAAAATACTCCCAGGCCGCGCCCTCGACGTAGGTGTGGTAGGGATGCTCGGCGCTGAGCTGACGCTCGAACGAGAAGACGATGTCGTCAGCGTTCATATCGCGCGTCGGCGTGAAATTGTCGGTCGTATGGAACTTGACGCCGGAGCGCAGGTGGAACGTGTACTGGAGGCCGTCGTCGGAGACGTCCCAGCTCTCGGCCAGGTCGGGGATGACATTGGTCGTGCCAAGCTCGAACTGAACAAGATGGCTGTAGATCGAGCGCGACGACGCATCGAAGGTGGTGCCGGACGTGTAGAGCGCCGGATCGAAGCCTTCCGGGCTGCCTTCCGAGCAGTAGACGAGGGTCTTCGCGGAAGCGCCGAACGCGGCAAGGGCGGTCAGGCTGACGCCGAGGAGCGCAGCCTTGGCAATTCGCTGGAGATGCATTTTTCAAACCTCCCGAGGGTGACGATTGAGAGCGCGCCATCCGGGCGGCTCTGCTGTCGTCTAGGTAACGACGGAACGAGGGGGGAAATCAACTGCCCCGCGCGCGCCCTGCTCAAGGATTCGGCAGATTCCGGGACGATGGAGGTCACAGCACGGTTACGGATTTCCGATGCGCGCCGTTGGCGGCCGTGTGGACCAGCTTCGAGCTGCTATTGGGGGTTGCAGGGGGTCCCCAGGCGGACGGGGCACGGAGTGAATCAGCGTTGCAGGGCCGCCAGGATGACGAGACCCAGCCCCGTCTGCGGCGCAGGCGCTGTGGAATGGGCGCTTGCCGCTGTCCATGCGGTGCCGGCCAGGAGCGTCACGATGCAGGCTGCGTAGAGTGAGCGGACCACGGCTGTTCTCCCCCGATGTATGGGCAACTGGATAGCCCCGCCGACTTGAACTGTCTCTGAGCTGCGCGTTCAGGCGGCGTTCATGTCGGGAGGATGGGCCATGACCGCCGGAATGACGGCGGCAACGGGCGGGGGGCGCTCGCCTAGCTGTGGCGCAGCGGAATTGACCTGACGCGCAATCCCTCCGTTTTTCCGGGGAAGGATTGCGCGTCTCGGCGGCGAAGGGCGCGGGGCAGCCTGCGACGCCGGGCTCGCTGAAAATTCCGATGGACGGGAGGCAGGCCGGGGCGTAGTGCACTTCCCGCGCCCGCAGCGTGCGGGCATCCGGTCCTTTGCGCTTGCGCACGCCTTCTGAGATCCTCCTGCGTCTCCGTCCGGCCCCGATCCTCCTGAGCTGGTGCGCCTGGCTGCTTGCCGCGCTGCTGGCGGTGGAGCCGCTGGCGGCCAATCGCTGCCATGCGGGCTATTGCGGCGGGTCGGGCGCGCCGGCCGTCTCCGAGCGCGATACGGCCGCGAACGTCAGCCGTCCCGAGGGGGAGCTGCGCGCACGCTCCGTGAAGCGGGCGGCGGAGCCTGAAGGCGCCGGCGCCTGGGCGCCGGCCCGCCGCGTGGCATTCCTGCCCGAGCTCCGCCCGGTCCGGCCGCGGGCTTTTGACAGTCCCTCCGAGCGCGGCTTGCCGGCGCATGCCGGCCCGACGGCGCGTGGCCCGCCCCGGGAGGCGGCTTCAGCCGCATAGCTGGCGCGCCTCGCCGCCGCGGCGAGGGCGCTTCCGACCCTCAAGCTTTTCTCCGAATGCCGATCCGCGCGCTTTCGCCGGCGTCGGCTGAAGGCAATTCCATGACTGCTCTTCTCGGACTGGCCCTGATCGGGCTGTCGATCGCTCTCGTCAAGCTCACCAAGCGCCGGGAGCTGGCGGGCAGCCGCTTCTGGATCGCGGCCGCGGCTTCCACGTGGCTGCCGCTCCTTTTCACCGCGATGTTCGGCCTCGGGGTCGTCGCCACGATAGGCGGCGCCTTCGAATGGCTCGGCGCGTGAGCGGAGGACCGCACATGCTCCAGGCGATGAAAGGGTTCGCCGTCACCATGCTGGCGGCGGTGGCGGCGGGAACCGGCGTGTGGTCGGCGACCGGCTCTTTGCGCGCCGGCCTGCTGCTCTGGCTGATCACATCCCTGATTGCCGTTCCGCTGGCCGACCGGATCGTGCATCGCAACGAGCCGACGGAGGAACGGCATTGGCCAAAGGTCGGTGAGTGACCGGAGGCGCCGTCCTATCGTGCGTGGTGTGTGAGCGGTTTGGTCGGAGCGGCAGGATTTGAACCTGCGACCCCCTCGTCCCGAACGAGGTGCGCTACCCAGCTGCGCTACGCTCCGCTGAAGTGCGGCGGATATAACGGCTGTCCGCCGCCGCCGCAAGCGGGGGCGCTGCATGCGACGGCGGGTCCAGGAAGCGCCGGGCGCGTCGCTGTGCGGTATGCCACTTGCGGGATCGGTAGGCCGGAGTAGCGTGCGGGTCGGGAAAGGGGGGACTGCCATGGATCTCCTGGACAGCGCTCTCAACTTCATCGCCGCCGCGGCTGCCTTGGGGACCGCGGCTTTCGGGCTGGTCGACGGCTCGAAGGCGTTCCGCGGCGGCATCTCGAATGCCGGCTATGGTCACCTGCGGAACGCGCTCATGCGCTTCGAGCCGGCGCTCAGCCTTGCCGGCGAGGTCAGGCTGATGGAGACGATCCGGGCGAACTGGCTGAACGGCAAGCCGCTGCCGGACCAGAAGGCCTCGACGAAGGCGCT
>CAZMJQ010000489.1:0-2857 GCA_964566475.1 uncultured Propylenella sp.
CGGTGACGGGAATTTCTTCCGGCAGCGCGCGCATGAGGAGCGCGAGGTCTTCCTCGTCGGCGGGCATGGCGAGGATCTCGGCCGGGCCTCCGACGCGGAACCAGACGACGGGCGCCAGCGCCTGGTCGGGAGAGAGGGTCCCGCGGAAGCCGGCGAGACGGGGTTTGAGCGTGTCGAGGAGGTGTCGTGGCATCGCGGAACGGTACAGCCTTCAACCTTCTCCCAATGGGAGAAGGTGGCTGCGGAGCAGCCGGATGAGGGTGTACGGTGGTGCGGTGGTGCACAATCGCGAGCGCGGTACGCCCTCACCCGCCCGCTTCGCGGGCACCCTCTCCCCTCGGGAGAGGGTTGGCGCTGTGCCGCCCTCACCTCCGTGCCGCCTCACGCCGCGTCGACCTTCTTCAGCTCTGCCAGCGCCTGCGGCAGGGCATTGGCCCACTTGGTGATGGAGCCGGCGCCGAGGCATACGACCATGTCGCCGGGCTGGGCGATCGAGGCGATCAGCTCCGGCAGCGCCTCCTCGCTTTCCAGCGGGCGCGCGTCGCGGTGGCCGCCGGCGCGCAGGCCTTCGACGAGCCCGTCGCGGTCGGCGCCCTCGATCGGCGCCTCGCCGGCCGAATAGACGTCGGCGACGATGACGGTGTCGGCCTCGTTGAAGCAGGCGCAGAACTCGGCGAAGAGGTTCTTCAGCCGCGTGTAGCGGTGCGGCTGCGCCACCGCAATGACGCGGCCCGTGGCGGCGGCGCGGGCGGCGCGCAGCACCGCGGCGATCTCCACCGGGTGATGACCGTAATCGTCGTAGATCGTCGCGCCGTTCCACGTGCCGGTGAGCGTGAAGCGCCGCTTCACGCCGCCGAAGCTCGCGAGCCCTTTGCGCACGGCGTCGGCGGGAACATCGATCGCGCGCGCCACGGCCACGGCGGCGGTGGCGTTGGAGACGTTGTGCTCGCCCGGCATGGAGATGGCGAGGCCGTCGATCGTCTCCATCTCGCCGGTGACACGGTCGCGGCGGTCGATCACGAAGTGGGTGCGGCCGCCTTCGGCCGTCACGTCGCGGTAGCGCACCTCCGCCTGCGGGTTGCGGCCGTAGGTGATGATGCGGCGGTCCTCGATCTTCGCGATCAGCGCCTGCACCTCGGGATGGTCGAGGCACATGATAGCGAAGCCGTAGAACGGCACGTTCTCCACGAAGGCGGTGAACGCCTTCCGCAGCTCGTCGAAGGTGCCGTAATGGTCGAGGTGCTCCGGATCGATGTTCGTCACGATGACGATGTCGGCCGGCAGCTTCACGAAAGTGCCGTCGGACTCGTCGGACTCCACCACCATCCAGTCGCCGTCGCCCATGCGGGCGTTGGTGCCGTAGGAATTGATGATGCCGCCGTTGATGACGGTCGGGTCGAGCCCGCCCGCGTCGAGCAGCGCCGCCACGATGGAGGTGGTGGTGGTCTTGCCGTGCGTGCCGCCGACGGCGATGGCGGACTTCAGGCGCATCAGCTCAGCCAGCATCTCGGCGCGGCGCACCACCGGCAGGCCGCGCGCCCGCGCTTCCTTCAGCTCGGGATTGTCGCGTTTGATGGCGGAGGAGACGACGACGACCGCCGCCTCGTCGAGGTTCTTCGCGTCGTGACCGATCGCCACCTCGATGCCGCGCTCGCGCAGGCGCTGCACGTTGGCGCTGTCGGCCACGTCGGAGCCGCGCACGCGGTAGCCCTGGTTGGCCAGCACCTCGGCGATGCCGCTCATGCCGATCCCGCCGATGCCGACGAAGTGGATCGGGCCGATGTCGCGCGGCAGTTTCATGCAAGCATTCTCCCTCGGTCGGCCGAGCGTGAATCGCCGACGCGCTCCTATACCGTTCCCGCAGTGATGAGGCTACGGAGGGCCGCGGAGCGAGCCACGGGCGCCAGCCCTCTCCCCTTGTGGGAGAGGGTGGCCCTTCGCGTCAGCGAAGGGCCGGGAGAGGGGGTTACCGGCCCACGCCGACCGACCGGGGCGGAGCAACCACGGACCCCAGCCCTCTCCCGCACCCCGTCAAAGTTCTCGGCGAAGGTGGATTTTGGGAAAGGGCGGCCCTCGCGTTCGCGCGAGGCTCGGGGGAGGGGCAGATAGAGGAAATGGCCGTGCAGCCCCTCACCCGTCCGGCACCTCCTCCGCCGAGCTGACGCCGCGCGCCGCCCACCAGGCGATGACCTCCGCGCTCGCCTTGGCCACGTCCTTGCGGGCGCCGAGCCGCGGGCCCTCATCCTCCGCCTCAGCCAATCGAAATAGGAGAAGCCGCACGCCACCGCTCTCACCGTCTCCGCCGCATGTTCCCTCTCGACCTCCCTTATGTCGGCCTCGATCTGCTCCCGATCCCGCTTTGGTGGCGAGCGCCGCCTCCCACTCGGCGTCCTTCTGTGTGTAGTAGCGCTCGAAGCTATCCTCGCGGGGTAGCCGGCGGCGGTGCGACGCCGCTGATAGCCGGGTCCCGGAATAGTCTCGGACGAGCGGCCGCCGCTGAAATCAGGAGATACCGTCCCGCTGGAACGCTCCATATCTCTCGCAAATTGCTCGAAACGAGTACCAACGCCCCCTTCGTTCGCCTCACGTTCTCGTAAAACACCTGCGGAGGAGGCAGAATCTCGGAGCTTCTACCTTCTTCTGAGCGTGGCAGATTGAAAGATGCCTCTAGGTCCTCCATCGGCGGGCCTATTCAGCCACTGGCTCAGGATTCTCCACAGCAATAGAACTTCATGGGGAAAGACGAACCAAACCGTGTTTCGCAGCGAGACTCCGCGGGTTCTATGGGCGACGGTTAACCGTTCCTCCCGCACCTGGAACAGTCTCGGATGAGCGGCCGCCGCTCAAGTCGGGAGAA
>CAZMJQ010000490.1:0-8414 GCA_964566475.1 uncultured Propylenella sp.
CGACACTGTTACGGTCAATGCCATCGCCAACCTGGTCAACCAGCTTCGCGGAAAACCCTGCAGACCGCGAACGGACGACATAGCGATCCGGATTCCCAACGGTCGCATTCGCAGGCCAGACCTCCTGGTCGAGTGTGGAAAACCTGCCCCAACCTCCATGGAGGCAGACGAGCCGCGGGTGGTGATCGAAATCCTGTCCCCCTCCACGATGCGCTACGACCGCTTCCAGAAGCTGGAGGAGTACAAGACGCATCCAGGCATACAGGTCATCCTCCTGGTCGACACCGAGGCGCCGCAGACCACGATATGGCGGCGCGGCGACGATGAGGGATGGAGCCGGAGCGAGGTGACGGGCCTCGACGCGACAATCGCCCTGCCCGAGGTCGAGGCGTCGCTGGCGCTCGGTGACCTTTACGCCGACGTGGCGTTTCAGGGAGCAACCGTCATCGGGCCTTGAGGCGCCGTTGCTACGAGGGCCTCAGCCGAGCCAGCGCTTCCGCCGCTTGTAGTGCTTCACGTTGCGGAAGGACTTCCGCCCCTCGCCGCCGATGCCGAGATAGAACTCCTTCACGTCCTCGTTCTCGCGCAGCGCCTTCGCCTCGCCGTCGAGCACGATGCGTCCCGTCTCCAGGATGTAGCCGTATGTGGCGCAGCGCAACGCCATGTTGGTGTTCTGCTCGGCCAGGAGAAACGACACGCCCTCGTTCGCGTTCAGCCGCATGACGATCCCGAATATCTCCTCCACCAGCTGCGGCGCGAGGCCCATGGAAGGCTCGTCGAGAAGGATCATCTTCGGGCGGCTCATCAGCGCGCGGCCGATCGCCGTCATCTGCTGCTCGCCGCCCGACGTGTAGCCGGACTGCGATGTTCGTCGCTCCTTGAGGCGCGGGAAGTAGGCGTATACCCGTTCGAGCTCCTCGCGGATCGCCGCGCGCCCCTCCCTCCGCGTGTGAGCGCCGGTCAGGAGGTTCTCCTCGACGGTCAGGTGCGGAAAGCAATGGCGGCCCTCCATCACCTGGATGCAGCCCCGCCGCACAAGCTCGTTGGGCGACAGCCCGTTGACGCGGTTGCCATCGAACACGACCGAGCCTTTCGTGACCTCGCCGCGCTCGGCGCGGATGAGGTTGGAGATCGCCTTCAGCGTCGTCGACTTGCCGGCGCCGTTGGCGCCGAGCAGCGCGACGATGCCGCCGGCCGGCACGCTGAGCGACACGCCCTTCAGCACGAGGATCACGTGGTCGTAGATCACCTCGATGCTGTTGACCGTGAGGATCGGCGTCGCCGGCGCAGGCTCTCTCTCGACGGCGGCCATCATCTCTATCCGGATGAGGGCGGGACCGCCGGCCAGCGGTCCCGCTTCGCTGCTATGACGCGGACGCGCAGGGCACCTCGCGCTCCGGCCAAGGTGCGTTCGACGCCACGTACTCTTCCGCGGCCTGCTCAAGCAGCGGCTGGACCACGTCGGTCATCGGGCTGAACCAGTCGCTTGCCTGCTTCCAGGTCGTGCCGTCCCACTCCTGAACGTAGACCTCGTGGTGGCCGTTGTGGTCCTCGCAGGTGACCTGGATCGGACGCATGAAGCCCTCAAGGCCGATCTCCTTGATGCGCTCCTCGGTGATGCTGAGCGCCTCCAAGCCGGCACGCATGTCCTCCGCGTCGATCACGGACTCGCCGGTCAGCTCCTGCGCGGCGCGGATCGCCTCGGCGACGAGCATGGCGTTGTAGACGCCGCGATTGTAGAGGTTCTCGCCGAATTTCGCCGGATCGACCTGGCTCTTGCCTGCATCGACGACGTGTTCCTTGATGTCCTGCAGCGCCGGGTAATCGGTGCCCGTCGTGCCGTGGAAGTTGAGCGAGCGATAGCCCGCGGCCGCTTCGCCGCCGCCGCGCGCGTCGTCATCGCTTCCCGACCACCAGATGCCGTAGAACTTGTCCATCGGGTAGCGTATCTTGGTCGCTTCTTTCACGGCCGTCGGGTTCATCGCGCCCCAGCCCCACATGATCATGTAGTCCGGATTGTCGCGGCGGACGTTCAGCCATTGCGACGACTGGTTCTGCATCTCGGCGCCCGGCACCGGATATTGGAACAGCTCATAGCCGTACTTCTCGGCAAGCTGCTCGAAGAGGGGGATCGGCTCGCGGCCATAGCCGGCATCGAGGAAGATAAAGCCGATCTTCTTGCCTTGCAGGGCATCGAGACCGCCTTCGCGCTCCGCAATGTCCTTGATGATGGCGGAGGCACCGTCCCAATACGTGTCGGGCGGGTTGAAGACCCAGGGGAACGTCTCGCCAATCGCCGACGCCGAAAGCCCGTATGCCATCGACAGAACCGGAATCTTGTCGACCGATGCTTTCGGGATCAGCTGCAGGGTTATACCCGTCGAATAGGGGTTGTACACCAGTGCACCCTTGCCCTTGGTGCCCTCATAGCACTCCACGCCCTTCTGCGTGTCGTAGCCTGTCTCGCATTCCTCGATCTCGAGCCTGATGCCGCCGATCCCGCCGTCGCGCTCGTTGAGCATCGTGAAGTAGTCATGCATGCCGTTGGCGACCGGGATGCCGGATCCGGCATAGGGGCCGGTGCGGTATGTCAGCAGCGGGATGTAGAGGGAATCCTGGGCATAGGCCTCCGCAGCCATGCCGGCGATGGCCGCAAACGCCGCCCCGAAGGCGAGCTTCCTCACGTTCATTGCGTTTCCTCCCTGCGGGCTTTGCGCCCGCTTCGCTTATAATGGCCGCGCCGTCTCCCGAGCGGCCCATAAGCCCAATGGTATCCGGTTTCCACCGCACCGCAATCCCGGATGTCGAGCTACGCGGGCCCATTGCGCTTGCGCCTACGCATAGGGGAACGGCCAGACGCGCAGCTTCTCCTTGGCGATCTGCCACAGCCGGGCGAGCCCGTGTGGCTCCATGATCAGAAACGTGATGATGAGCGCCCCTACGATCATGAACGTCAGGTGCTGCACGGTCTCCGCACCGACACGGATCCCGACGGCGGGCAGCGTGAAGCGCAGGACGACGGGCAGAATCCAGATGAAGGCGGCACCCATGTAGGAGCCCATGAGCGAGCCGAGCCCGCCGAGGATGACCATGAACAGAACCTGAAACGACACGGCCACGGAGAAGGCCGACGGCTCCGCCGCGCCGAGCCAGAAGAACACCATCATCGCGCCTGCGACGCCGCAGATGTAGGAGGAGACGGCGAAGGCGGAGAGCTTGGCGAAGAGCGGACGGATGCCGATCAGCTCCGCGGCGATGTCCATGTCGCGGATCATCATCCATGAGCGCCCGATGTGCCCGCGGATGACGTTCTTCATCAGAAGCGTCACCGCCACGGTGATCGAGAGCACAATGAAGTAGCGGGTGAGCGGCGACGCCGCCGGGCCCGCCGCGATAATGCCGAACGCCTCGCGCCGCGGCACCTCGATCGCGCCGGAGGCATTGTAGTTGTAGAGCCACGGAATGCGGATGAAGCACCAGCCGAGGAAGAACTGCGCCGCAAGTGTGGTCACCGCCAGATAGAGCCCCTTGATACGCAGCGACGGCAGCCCGAACACGACCCCGACGGCAGCCGAGAAGGCGCCGGAGAGGATGACGAGCAGGATGATATTGGCGTCGGGGAAGGTCGTCGTGAGCTTATAGCAGGCATAGGCGCCCACCCCCATGAATCCGCCCGTGCCGAGCGACAGCTGGCCGGCATAGCCGGTCAGGATGTTCAGCCCGATCGTCGCGCAGGCAAAGATCAGGAACGGGATCATGATGGAGGTGAGGACGAAGGTGTCGGCGGTCAGCGGAATGACCACGAAGGCGAGAATGAGCACGACGGCAAGGCCGAGCCTGTCCTCGCGCAGCGGAAAGATGGCCTGGTCCGCCTCGTAGGTGGTCCTGTACTGGCCGCTCTCGCGATAGAGCACCGCCCCCTCCCCTAGCCTGGCCCGACAAACCCGCAGCTGTCATCCTCGGGCGGAGCGAAGCGGAGACCCGAGGACCCAGGCTGAAGTGCCTCGCCCTGGGTCCTCGGATCGCGCTGTGCGCGTCCGAGGATGACAACATTCCGTGTCATGTCGTGACGCCCCCTCCCCTATACGCGTTCGATGATGCGCTCGCCGAACAGACCCTGCGGCCGGAACAGCAGGAAGATCAGCGCGATGATGTAGGCGAGCCAGCTCTCGATGCCGCCGCCGACCAGCGGGCCCCAGTAGATCTCGCCGATCTTCTCGCCGATGCCAATGATCAGGCCGCCCACGATGGCGCCGGCGATCGACGTGAACCCGCCCAGGATCAGCACCGGCAGCGCCTTCAGCGCGACGATCTCCAGCGCGAACGACACGTCGGAGCGCGCGCCCCACATGATGCCCGTCGCGAGCGCCACGATGCCCGCCGCGAACCAGACGATGGCCCAGATCTGGTGGAGCGAGATGCCGACCGACAGCGCCGCCTGGTGGTCGTCGGCGACGGCGCGGAGCGCGCGCCCGATGCGGGTCTTGTTGAAGAAGACGCCGAGCGTCGCCACCATGAGGATTGCGATCACCGCGGCGGCGACATCGATGTGCTGGATGATGACCAGCCCGCGCTCGCCGATCTCGAATGCCGTGTCGCCGGTCGGCAGGCCGAGCTCGCGGGCGATCATCACCTTCGGCTCGCCGCCGAAGACGAACTCGCCGAATCCGATGAGGAAGTAGGTAAGCCCGATAGTCGCCATCAGCAGGATGATCTCCGGCTGGTTGACGAGCGGACGCATGACGAAGCGTTCCACGGTCAGCGCCAGAACGCCCATCGTGGCGACGGCCAGCACCAGGGCCAGCCATGCCGGCACGCCCACCTCGTGCAGGCCGACCAGCGTCAGCGCGGCGAACACCACCATGATGCCCTGCGCGAAGTTGAAGACGCTGGAGGCCTTGAAGATGAGCACGAAACCGAGCGCGATCAGCGCGTAGAGGATGCCGGCGACGAATCCCTCCCACAGCACCTGCAGCAGGAAATCGGGCATCTCCACCATCTGCACGAAGGGCCTGACGATGATCGCATTGAGCCAATCCATGGCGGCCTCAGTGCGCGATGCCGAGGTAGGCGTCGATCACGTCCCGGTTGGCGCGCACCTCCGCCGGCGTGCCGTCCGCGATCATGCGGCCGTAGTCGAGCACCAGCACGCGGTCCGAAAGGTCCATGACCACGCCCATGTCGTGCTCGATCAGCGCGACCGTGGTGCCGAGCTCCTGGTTCACGTCGATGATGAACCGGCTCATGTCCTCCTTCTCCTCCAGGTTCATGCCGGCCATCGGCTCGTCGAGCAGAAGCAGGTCGGGCTCCATGGCAAGCGCCCTGCCGAGCTCGACCCGCTTCTGCAGGCCGTAGGGAAGCTGGCCGACAGGCGTGCGCCGCACGTGCTCGATCTCGAGGAAGTCGATGATGCGCTCCGCCGCCTTGCGATGCTCCACCTCCTCGCGCCGGGCGGGGCCGACCCACAGCATCTGCCAGAGGATGTTCCTGGTCATCTTCAGGCTGCGGCCCGACATGACGTTGTCGAGCGTCGACATGCCCTTGAAGAGCGCGACGTTCTGAAAGGTGCGGGCGATGCCCTGGCTCGCGGCCACGTAGGGGCGCATGCGGCGCCGCGTCTGACCCTTGAAGGTGATCGTGCCTTCCTGCGGATGATAGAAGCCGTTGATGACGTTGATCATCGACGTCTTGCCCGCCCCGTTCGGGCCGATGATGGCGCGGATCTCGCCGCGCCTTATGTCGAAGGAGACGTCGCGGATCGCGTGCAGCCCGCCGAAATAGAGCGAGATGTGGTCGACCTCGAGCAGGATGTCCGGCTCGTTCGCCCCGGCCGCTGGCATGGCGGCAGAGGCATCCGAGGCCGGCAGCGGCTTCACTCGGCAGCCTCCGCATATGGCCGCTCGATGCCGGGATAGACGTCCATGTCGTGGATCTTGACGGTCGCCGAGATGGTCCCCTTGCGCCCGTCCTCGAAGGTCACCTCGGTCCGCGCGAAGACCTCGCTCGCGCCGCTGTAGAGCGCCTCGATCAGCTCGCCGTAGCGCTCCGCGATGGTGCCGCGCCTGACTTTTTGCGTTCGCGTCAGCTCGCCGTCGTCGGGGTCGAGCTCCTTGTGGAGGATCAGGAAGCGGTGCACCTGGCACGCGGACATGGTGGGCTCCTGCGCCAGGTCGCGGTTCATGCGGTCGACGTGCTCGCGGACGATGCGGCAGACCTCCGGATGCGCGGTGAGCTCCTGGTAGGAGCCGTAGGAGACGTTGTTGCGCTCCGCCCACGAGCCGACCGCGACGAGATCGATGTTGATGAACGCGCACACCCTGTCGCGCCCGTCGCCGAAGGCCACAGCCTCCTTGATGTCGGGAAAGAATTTCAGCTTGTTCTCGATGTATTTCGGCGCGAACAGCGTGCCGTTCGCCAGCCGCCCGACGTCCTTGGCGCGGTCGAGAATCCTGAGGTTCCCCGCCTTGTCGATGAAGCCCGCGTCGCCCGTATGCACCCAGCCGTCCGGCGTCTTGGCAGCGCGCGTCGCTTCCTCCTGCTTGTAGTAGCCGAGGAAGACGCCGGGCGAGCGGTAGAGCACCTCGCCGTTGTCGGCGATCCTGACCTCCACCTGCGGCCCGGGCTTGCCGACGGTCTCCGCGTCGATCTCGCCGTCGGGCTGCATGGTGATGTAGACGCTCGCCTCGGTCTGCCCGTAGAGCTGCTTCAGATTGATGCCGAGCGAGCGGTAGAAGCGAAAAATCTCCGGGCCAATCGCCTCGCCCGCCGTGTAGCCGACCTTGAGGCGCGAGAAGCCCAGCCGGTTGGCGACCGGGCCGTAGACCAGCACGCGGCCGAGCGCATAGAGGACGCGGTCCTTGAGCGGCACGCGCTCGCCGATCAGGATTTTTTCCCCCGCGCGCTTCGCCACCTCCATGAAGTAGTGGAACATGCCGCGCTTCAGCCGCCCGGCGTCGGCCATGCGCACCATGATCAGCGTCAGCAGGCTCTCGAAGACGCGTGGCGGTGCGAAGAAATAGGTCGGACCGATCTCGCGCCGGTCCTGGATCACCGTCTCCGGGCTTTCCGGGCAGTTCACGCAATAGCCGGACGTGTAGGACTGCGCGTAGGAGAAGATGTGGTCGCCCACCCAGGCCATGGGCAGGTAGGCGATCGTCTCCTCCCCCTCCCCCAGCCGGTCGAAGGCGTTGCCGTTCTCCGCCGAGATCACGAGGTTGGTGAAGGAAAGCATCACGCCCTTGGGCTTGCCGGTGGTGCCGGACGTGTAGAGGAGGATGGCGAGGTCGCCGCCGCCTCCCTCCGAAAGCGTGGCGCGCCAGCGCGCCTCCGCCTCGGGGTCCTCGGCGAGACGCTTGCGGCCCGCCGCCTGCACCGCCTCGAAGGCATGCAGGTGCGCCGCGTCGTAGGTGCGCATGCCGCGCGTCTCGTCGTAGACGATGGTGGCGAGCCGCGGCACGCGCGCGGCGATGAGGACGAGCTTGTCGACCTGCTCCTGGTCCTCCACGACCGCCGCGACGACGCCGGCGTGCTCCAGCACGTAGGCCATCTCGTCGGCGACGGAATCGGCGTAGATCGGCACCGGCACGGCGCGCAGAGACTGTACCGCGCAGATCGCCCAGTAGAGCCGCGGGCGGTTCTGGCCGATGATGGCGACCTTGTCGTCCGGCCGCACGCCGAGCTGCGACAGGCCGACGGCGAAGGCGCGCACCTCGTCCAGCACCTCCGCCCAGCTCCAGGTCTGCCAGATGCCGAGGTCCTTCTTGCGCATGGCCGGACGTCCGCCGCGCATTTCGGCGTTCCGAAGCAACAGCTTCGGGAACGTATCGTGCCCCGCCGCAACGGACGCAACGGCGTTCATCAGCGCATTCCTGCCCCTCGGTTCCGGCGCCTCCGGCGCTCGTTTGGGGCGAGTGTATGGCGCGATGCGCGGAATACAAGCGGGTTTCGGGGAGGGGCGGCCTCGAGTTTAAAGTGTCCGGCGAGATGAAGCGGGCGAGCGCCGGGTCCTGGTATCGCGCGTTGAGATTGAGCAGCCCGGTCTCCGCGTCGAGGCGCTCGCCGATATAGCCCTTGGCGGTGGAAAGCTCCGGCGGCGGCGGGTCGGAGAGCCGCTCGCCGTAGGGCGCGTAGAACGCCGCCTCGATCGGCGCGCCGGTCTCGTCGGTCCTGAGCCGGATCGACTGCGAATGGTCGCGGGTAAGCCAGGTGGTCTCGGCCGAGCCGCCGCTCCCCACCACCACCGCATCGGCGTGCACGTATTTCGTCCAGGTGCCGCCGGAAAGCTCGATGTCGGCGCCGAGATAGAGCGTCGTGCCCGATCCGGCGACCTTCTTCAGCCGCGGCGCGTCGCCCGAGCCTGCCGAGGCCGGGGCGTAGACGAAGGACCCGCCGTCCGATGCGCAGGTGTCGCCGGT
>CAZMJQ010000491.1:0-8666 GCA_964566475.1 uncultured Propylenella sp.
GTCGCCTGCAGCGTCTGGCTCAGAATGACGAAGTCGAAGGCGTCGTCGGGATAGGTGGCGAGGTCATGGTCGGCATCGCCCTGAACGACGGAGAGGCCGCGCGCCACCGCCTCGTTCACGCCCTTCTGCGACAGCTCGATGCCGCGCCCGTCGACCTGCTTCTCCTGCTCCAGCTGCTGAAGCAGCGCGCCGTCTCCGCAGCCGATGTCGAGCACGCGCGCGCCGGGCGTCACGAAGCCGGTGATGATCCGGAGGTCGGTGCGCTCCGGATGCGCCGCTTCGGTTCGGCGCTGCATCTCGGTCGTCACTGGATGCCCCGGCGTCGCGCGGCGGCGGAGAGGAAGCCGGAGACGGTCGCGAAGAGCTCCACCTCGTCGAGCAGGAACGCGTCGTGGCCGCGGTCGGTCTCGATCTCCACGAAGGACACGTTTGCCGCCGCCGCGTTCATCGCATGCACGATCGTGCGACTTTCCGACGTGGGAAAGAGCCAGTCCGATGTGAACGACACCACGCAGAAGCGCGTCTTCGTGTCACGGAAGGCGTTGGCCAGAACGCCGCCGCAATCCGCGGCAAGGTCGAAATAGTCCATCGCCCGCGTCATGTAGAGATAGGAATTGGCGTCGAAGCGATCGACGAACGTCATGCCCTGGTGCCGCAGGTAGGACTCCACCTGGAAGTCCGCGTCGAAGCCGAAGGCGAGCTTGGCGCGGTCCTGCAGCTGCCGCCCGAACTTCCGAAGCAGCGCCTCGTCGGAGAGGTAGGTGATGTGCGCCGCCATGCGCGCCACGGCGAGGCCTTTGCGCGGTGCGCAGCCGCGCTCGAGGTATTTCCCGCCGCACCATTCCGGATCGGCCATCACGGCCTGCCGCCCCACCTCGTGGAACGCGATGTTCTGCGACGAGTGACGTACAGCGCAGGCGATGGGCACGGCGGCGAAGACGCGTTCGGGGAACGACGCCGCCCATTGCAGCACCTGCATGCCGCCCATGGAACCGCCAAGCACGCACAGGAGCTGATCGATCCCGAGGCGGTCGAGCAGCATCGCCTGCGCGCGCACCATGTCGCGGATGGTGATGACGGGGAGGCTGAGCCCGTAGGCCTGTCCTGTCGCCGGATTGGTGGAGGCCGGCCCGGTCGTGCCCATACACCCGCCGAGCACATTGGCGCAGATGACGAAGTAGCGCTCCGTGTCGATGGGGCGGCCCGGCCCCACCATGAGCGACCACCAACCCGGCTTGCCCGTCACCGGGTTGGGGCTCGCGACGTGCTGGTCGCCGCTCAGCGCGTGGCTCACCATGACGGCGTTGGTCTTGTCGGCGTTGAGCGTGCCGTAGGTCTTGTAGGCGACCTGGAACGGCGATAGGGACACGCCGGCGTCGAGCGGCAGCGGCTCGTCCGGGCCGAAATGCGCGACGGCGCTAGCCGGCCGGTCCGCCTGCGCGCGGGCGAGGTCCTCGATCTCCCCGATCTGCGTCTCGACCCGGTTCATGGCCGTCCACACCGCCGCGCCGGTCCGCGCATCCCCATCCCGCGCTCTGCCGCACGCCGCCATCGGGGCCCTTCGCGGAACTGGTACGCCTTGGATGGAATGCCTCGGGGGGCCATCGGGGAAACCTCCAACAAAAAACCCCGGCCGCGCCCTCAGAAAAGCACGAGACCGGGGGTTTCCCCATCGGCCTTTTAGCGCTTCTTTATGACGTGGTCGCAAGCCGGCCGGCACAAATCACCACGTAACTCGATCGAATAGCCCCTTGCATCGTTTGCGTCAATTGCGCGTAGCGCCCCGGTTTCAAAGGGCGTGCCGCCGTTTAGCGTTCGCGGCTCAGGCACCACCGTGACCACGGCGTTCCGAGGAGCGGGCGCATGGATAAGATCGACTACATCGAATTCCCCACGAGCGATGGCGCCGCGACCGGCAGGTTCTTTCCGACGCCTTCGGCTGGAAGCTGATCGATTATGGCCCAACCTATATCGGGCTCGATGGTGCAGGGATCGACGGGGGGATCGATGCCGGGTCTGGTCGGGTCGCAGCGCCGCTCGCAGTCATCCGGACCGAGGGGGACCTCGACGATGCCGAAAGGCGCGTGGCGGCGGCAGGTGGGATCGTGACACGCGCCCAGTTCGACTTTCCGGGCGGACGGCGCTTCCATTTCCGCGAGCCCGGCGGATCGGAACCGGCGGTGTACGCGGAAAATGAGCTGAGCGCGCCGGGGACGTCGAATCTCAAACAGAGACCCTGCCGGTTCCGCGCGCGTTGGCGCACGTCCCCGGACGTTGCGCCGCGCCGGAAGTGCCAACGTTTTCTTTGCGTTCGGCGGATGCGGCGGCTAATGACGCGGGCGGCAGGAACACCCGGGAAAGAGACAGGGAATGGACAAGGCGGCGCCCGATCCGCTGCAGGTTGTGCGCAACCGCATCGATGCAATCGATGCGGAGATGCAACGGCTCCTGATCGAGCGCTCGGGCGTGATCGCCGAGCTCATCCGCATCAAGGGGACGAGCAAGCCCGGCGCCGCCTTCCGTCCCGACCGCGAGGCCGACATGATGCGGCGCATCGTGGAGCGCCACGAGGGCGGGCTGCCGCTCGCCACGGTGGAGCACATCTGGCGCGAGATCATCACCACATTCACGGCGATGCAGGCGTCGTTCGGCGTGGTGGCCGGGCCGGCCGCTGACGCTCTCGCCATGCGCGACGCGGTCCGCTTCTATTTCGGCTTCTCCGTTCCGGTCGAGATCGCAGCCACAAGCAAAGCGGCGGTGGAGCGCGTGGCCGCTTCCCAGCAGGACCTGGCCGTCATCGCTGCGGACGCGAAGGAGCGATGGTGGGGCGGCCTCGCCGGCGCCGATGCGCCGAAAGTGTTCGCAAAGCTCCCCTTCATCGATATCCCCGATCGTCCCGCCGCCCTCCCGGCCTACGTGCTGGCCCCCCCCTTGCAAGACCCCCTCGTCCCCGACGTCCGCCTTCTCGCGGCGGAGGATGCGCCCGGCCTTGAAGGCGCGCTTCGGGCGTTCGGCGGCGGCGTCGTTTCGCGCGCCGACGGCGAACTGCTCGCCGAGCTGCCGGTTGCCGCGACCATGGACGACGTCGCGGAGGCGGCCGGGTTCGCGCTCGCGGACGTCCGCGATATTGGGGGGTTCTGCCAGCCGGTTCGCTTCGTGGCGGAGCGCGTGGCGTAGCGTCAGGACAGAACCGATGACCGCAGAGACATTACGGCCCCGCTCCGGCGTGCTGGAGATTGCGCCCTACGTGCCCGGCGACGACAGGAGCGATGCGAAGCGCGTCTTCAAGCTCTCATCGAACGAGACGCCGCTCGGGCCGAGTCCGCTCGCCGTCGAGGCATACCGCGCCAACGCCGACCGGCTGCACATCTACCCGGAGGGCTCGTCGCGCGTCCTGCGCGAGGCGATCGCCGCCGCCTACGGCCTCAACCCCGAGCGCATCGTCTGCGGCAACGGCTCCGACGAGCTCCTGACGCTCCTGGCGCAGAACTACCTCACGCCCGGCGACGAGGCGATCATCACCGAGCACGGCTTTCTCGTCTACAAGATCGCCATCCTCGCCTCCGGCGGCACGCCCGTCGTCGCGAAGGAACGCGACGAGACCGCGTACGTCGACGCGGTCCTCGACTGCGTGACGCCGCGCACGCGCATCGTCTACCTCGCCAACCCGAACAACCCGACCGGGACGTACATCCCTTACGATGAGGTGAAGTGCCTGCACGCGGCGCTGCCCGGCAACGTGCTTCTCGTGCTCGACGCCGCCTATGCCGAGTATGCGCGCAGGAACGATTACAGCAGCGGCGTGGAGCTGGCGGCGGAGGAGGAGAACGTCGTGATGACGCGCACCTTCTCCAAGATCTACGGGCTGGCGAACCTCAGGATCGGCTGGGCCTACGGACCGGCGTCCGTGATCGACGCGCTGAACCGCACGCGGGGGCCTTTCAACGTCAACGGCCCGGCTTTGGCCGCCGGAACGGCGGCGCTCGCCGACCGCGCCCATACGGAGCGCGCCGTGGCGCACAATTCCGAGTGGCTCGAATGGCTGACGCGCGAGATTGTCGCGCTCGGCCTCCGCGTCACGCCGAGCATCGGCAATTTCCTCCTCATCCACTTTCCCGGGGGGGAGGGTGGTCGCGGCGCGGTCGAGGCCGACCGGCTGCTCCGCGCGCGCGGCTTCGTGCTGCGCCGGGTCGCGGCCTACGGGTTCCCGAACGCTCTGCGCATGAGCGTCGGCACGGAGGAAGCGAACCGGGGCGTTGTGGCGACGCTCTCCGATTTCATGTCCGGGGCGGAGCGGTGACGGAGCAAGTCGGCCGGCTCGCGCTGATCGGCATCGGGCTGATCGGCTCCTCCATCGCGCACGGCGTGCGCGAGGCCGGGCTGGCGCGCGAGGTCGTCGTGCAGAGCCGGCGGGCGGAAACTGTGGCGACCGCGGAGCGGCTTCAGCTCGGCGACCGCTACACCACGAGCGCGGCGGAGGCCGTAGAGGACGCCGACCTCGTCATCGTCTCCATCCCGGTCGGCGCCTGCGAGGCGATCGCCAGGGAGATCGCCCCCGCGCTCAAGCCCGGCGCCATCGTGTCGGACGTCGGCTCGGTGAAGGCCTCCGTCATCCGTCAGATGCAGCCGCACCTTCCCGACAATGTGCATTTCGTGCCCGCGCATCCCGTCGCCGGCACCGAGTATTCCGGCCCTGAGGCCGGCTTCGCCGCGCTCTTTCACGGCCGCTTCTGCATCCTCACGCCGCCGGTGGGCACGGACGCGGACGCCATCGCGCGGCTGAGGGCCTTCTGGGAAGGGCTCGGCTCGGCGGTCGAGGTGATGGCCGCCGAACACCACGACATGGTGCTCGCCATCACCAGCCACGTGCCGCACCTCATCGCCTACAACATCGTCGGCACCGCGGCGCATCTCGAAGCCGTTACCGAGTCGGAGGTGATGAAGTTCGCCGCCGGCGGCTTCCGCGACTTCACGCGCATCGCCGCATCCGATCCCACCATGTGGCGCGACGTGTTCCTGAACAACCGCGAGGCGGTGCTTGAGATGCTCGGCCGCTTCGGTGAGGACCTCACCGCGCTGCAGCGCGCCATCCGCTTCGGCGACGGCGATGCGCTCTTCGAGCTCTTCACGCGAACGCGCGCCATACGCCGCGGCATCATCGAGGCCGGCCAGGAAACCGACGCGCCGGACTTTGGCCGTCCCCACGACGGCGAGCCGTAGCCCGGAGCGAAGCGCAATCCGGGAGGCTTCGATGCGCCATGTCGCCGCAATTCGGTGATCCTCACGCAGTCTGAACAACGGGAGACCACGACATGGCCGACCAGACGGACCGCCAAGGCAGCTGCCGCTGCGGAGAGGTGCGCTTCTGGGTTAGCGGCAGCCCGATGGTGACGATGGCGTGCCATTGTACCGGCTGCCAGCGCATGACGGCGAGCGCGTTCTCGCTGAGCTCGCTCTTCCCGAGCGGCAGCTTTGCGGTGATAGGCGGCGAGCCCGTCATCGGCGGACTGCACGGCGCGTCACGGCACTACTTCTGCCCGCGCTGCATGAGTTGGCTGTTCACTCGGCCGGAGGGCATGGACGAATTCGTCAACGTCCGCTCGACGCTGCTCGACGACGCGCGCGGCTACCGCCCCTTCGTCGAGACCTTCGTGAGCGAGATGCTCCCCTGGGCGAAGACCGGCGCCGTCCACAGCTTCGCGAAGTTCCCGCCGCCCGACCAGTACCCGGCTCTCCTCACCGAATTCGCGGAATGGTCCTCGCGCTAGACGATGCGCTCGTAGCCCGGATGGAGCGCCGAAGGGCGCGTAATCCAGGTGCTGCATGAGTGGTCGCATCCCCCGGATTACGCTCAGCCTGTCCTCGGGCCGGCAGAAAGCCGGACCCGGGGGCTCCATCCGGGCTACGAGGGCGAGGCTAGATCGGCAGGCGCGGCAGCCCGAACGCAAACATTCCGATCCGCGCCTCGCCGCGCGTCACCTCGACGGTAAGCTCGCTCGCCGGCGCGCCGTCGATCATCGTCGGGCTCCCGAAAGCGAAGAGCGCCCCGACGAAGGCGTTGCCGGCCTTCTGAAGCTGCGGGGGGAGCCGCGCGATGAATGCCGGAAGAGACTCCGCGCCGGCGATGCGGAGCGTGATCACGCCGTCGATGATGCCGTCTCGGTCGATGGAGAGATCGCCCACCGCGTTGAGCCGCGCGCTGCCTCCGTTCATTAAGAGGTCGAGATCGATGGCGCGCGCCGAGAGCGGCGCCGCGATTCCCGCGCGCCCGGAGAGCAAGGCGCGCGGCGGCACCGAAAGACGCCCCGAAGCTCTGCCGCTGACCGGTGGGAAGTCCGCGCCTTCCACCGACAGGGCAAGGTCGGTGAAGGTGACGGACGCGTCCGTGCCCCCGTCCGGGGCGGGCGCGAGGGTGCCGGCCGCGTGGGCGGCGACGACGCTGGGGTCGGGCATGCCGTGAAGCGCCAACCTTGTGGATAGGCCTGCCGCGTCGAACGAGACGTCGCGCGGACCGTTGAGTCCGATGCCGATATCGACCGCCGCGTCGTTCCAGCGGATCTCGGCCGGGCTCTCCAGGTGCGGCGATTCCAGGTGTGCCGGCGAGGCCATGTCGATGCGCGCGGTCATCGGCGCGAAGACCGATGCGCCGCCCGTCACCTGGCCGAGTCGGGCGCGCGTGCCCGTTCCCCGCTCCGCGACGGAGGTCTCCGCGCAGGCGAGGCGCATGGCAAAGGGGAAGCCGACCACGTTGCGGTCGCGACAGTCGACATCGACGCCGCGCTGCGCGATCTCGGTCAGCACGGCGTCGGCGTTGCGGTCGGCCCAGCCGGCGAGCCAGAACCAGCCGCCCGACCAGCCCGCCGCCAGGACGACGAGGAGGATGAGGATGGAGACAAGGAAGCGCATCGTTCTCCTGAAGTAGCCTTGCCGAACGCGATTCGCTCTGTTAGCGGACGCGCCACTAGAGCCCTCATATCCATGACCGAATTATGGGTTTTCGGCTACGGGTCACTGATCTGGAGGCCGGGTTTTCTGCATCTTGAGCGCCGCGTGGCGCGCCTTGTCGGCGCGCACCGGGCGCTCTGCGTCTATTCCTGGGTGCACCGCGGCACGCCGGACCGGCCGGGCCTGGTGCTGGGGCTTGACCGTGGCGGCACATGCCGCGGGGTCGCGTTCCGCGTTGCGCCCTCAGAATGGGACGGCGTCGTCGCGTATCTGCGCGGGCGCGAGCAGGTGACCGCGGTCTATCTGGAACGGATGCGGGAGATACGGTTCGCCGACGGCTCCGCCGCGACCGCGCTCACCTACATGGTGAACCGCCGGCACGACCAGTACGCCGGGAAGCTCGACGAGGACACGCAACTCAGGATCGTCGCCGATGCGCACGGACAAGCGGGCGACAATCGCGCCTACGTCATCAACACGGCCGCGCATTTGGCTGAGCTCGGCATGGCGGACGCGTTGCTCGACCGGCTGGCCGGGCGGTTGAAGGCGCTTCCGGCCGGCTCCGGCCCTATGCCGCGAGCCGCAGGTGGCTCACCGTTTCGGCTGGGCGAAGGTCCCAGATGACGCCCCGGCGCTCCGCCAGCGTTGCCGCGAGCAGGTGCACGTAGATGGTCGCCCGCCGCTCCGGCGCGTCGTGCGGCAGCCGCGCCAGGTCGGAGACCTCTCCCACCCAGACGATTCGCTCGCCCTCGACCGCGATCGCCACCCCGCTCTCCAGGTCAGCCGCGACCGCGGCGTCAAGGCACGTGAACAGATAGCGGCGGCCGGAGCGCCCGGTCCAATAGAGGTAGCGGGCAGCAATGCCGGCCGCGAGCGCGGCCTGAGAGATAGAGGGCGTCGACGACATACTGGCTCCCGACTCAAGCGGAACATATGAGGAACGGACTTGTATGCCCCGGAGAGGAGTCCGTCAAGGCCGATATTTCTTAGGAACCTGCACTCATCTCAACATGTGGGCGTGTGGAAGTCAACTAATACTAAATGTTGAACAACTCGTAACGGCTATCCCGGGCTCACAAGCCCCTTCAGATAGGGATGGCGGGCGAACGATTCGGCGATCAGCTCGTCCGTCGCGGTCTCGATCGCGGCCTTCAGCTCCTCCGCGAATCGCTCCGGCTCGTGCCCCGGCGGGATGGGCGGCAGGCAGACGGCGGTGATCGTGCCCTTCCGGTGCACCAGCTTCCGCCGCGGCCAGAAGAGCCCCGAGTTGAGCGCGATCGGCAGGCAGGACACGCCGAGATCGCGGTAGAGCCGCGTGACGCCGTGGCGGTATTGCGGCTCGGCGAGCGGCGGGCGGCGCGTGCCCTCCGGGAAGATGATGATCTGCCGCCCCTCGGCGATCGCCTGCCGCGCCCGCTCCGTCATCGCCGCCGCCGCGGCGGAGCCGCCGCCCCGGTCGACCGGGATCATCCCGGCCTTCCACAGGTACCAGCCGAAGAGGGGGATCCACAGCAGCGAGCGCTTCAGGATGAAGCTTGGCAACGGAAAGAGCTCGATCAGCCGCAGCGTCTCCCACGCCGACATATGCTTGGCGGCGACGATGAATCCGCCTGCGGGGATGCTCTCGCGCCCCCGGATATCGTCGTCGATGCCGCAGATCGTGCGGTGCAGCCACAGCGTGGAGCGCACCCAGAAGCGCCCGATCGGCCAGAACATGCGCT
>CAZMJQ010000492.1:0-8594 GCA_964566475.1 uncultured Propylenella sp.
GTCAATATGCTCGACAACAAGATCTTCGCCCCGAACGCCGATTACTTCTCGTACTCCGTAGCGAAGTTCGCGCTGGCGGGCGCCACCAGGATGCTTGCCATGGCTTTGGCGCCGCACGTGCGCGTCTGCGGCGTGGCGCCCGCCCTTCTCCTGGTGAGCGGCGAGCAGTCCGAGGACGCATACCAGCGCGCGCGGGTTGTCACTCCGGCCAGGCAGCCGACGCGGTTGGAGGACGTGTGCCGGGCGGTTCTCTTCCTCGCCGAGACGGAATCGCTCAACGGGGAAATCATCGCGGTCGACCGGGGACAGACTCTGATGAACCTGCCGCGGGACGTCGCGTTTCTCGACGATGGGGCGGTCAAGGGGTTTCAATGAGCCAGGTCACGACCTACTTCTTCACCGGTCTCGCGGTGCAAGTGAGCATCGGCATCCATGCCAAGGAGAGGGCCGCGCCGCAGCGCATATTGATCGACCTCGATTATGACTGCCTACAGCCCGCGACTCCCGACGACGAGGTATCCTCGGTGCTCGACTACGACGCGGTGCGCAAAGAGCTTGAGGCGATCGCCACCGGCCGCCACTTCAACCTCCAGGAGACGCTGTGCCGGGCGATCCTGACGATGCTTACGAGCAAGCCCGAGGTGCTGCGCGCCCGCGTGTCCACGCGGAAGCCGGATATCTATCCAAACGTCGAGGCGGTCGGCGTCGCGCTGGAGATGAGGAAGAACTGAGAGCAAGGTGGCAGACCCGCGCACGACCCATCCCCGCAACAGCGTCCTGACCGCGATCCCGGCCGATGCCGTCGAGAGAGCGGCGCGGGCGGCTCCCGACGTGCCGGCGCTGGCCGAGGATATTACCCCGGACAACTTGCCGACGCTCGACCTCGCGTGGGAGACGACCGACGTCGCGGCGGGCGGACCGGAGGTGATCGGCGCTGCGGTGAAGACCCTCCCCAACGCGCCGGGCGTCTACCGCATGATCGATAAGAAGGGCGACGTCCTCTACGTCGGCAAGGCGCGCAGCCTGAAGAAGCGCGTCATCTCCTATGCGCGGCCGGCAGCGCAGAACACCCGCATTGCCCGGATGGTCCGCGCCACCGCGGCAATGGATTTCGTGCGCACGCGCACCGAGACCGAGGCGCTGCTGCTCGAGGCAAACCTCATCAAGCGGCTCAGGCCCCGCTTCAACGTGCTCCTGCGGGACGACAAGTCGTTCCCCTACATCCTGATCGCCGAGGACCACGATGCGCCGGCCATCATGAAGCACCGCGGCGCGCGCAGGAGGAAAGGGACCTATTTCGGGCCGTTCGCGTCGGCAGGCGCGGTCGGGCGGACGGTCAACGCGCTGCAGAAGGCGTTCCTTATCCGCACCTGCTCCGACTCCGTTTACGAGAGCCGCACGCGGCCATGCCTGCTCTACCAGATCAAGCGCTGCTCGGCGCCCTGCACCAGCGAGATTCCGCTTGACGCCTATCGCAGCCTCGTGGACGAGGCGCAGGCCTTCCTCTCCGGCTCCAGCCGGCAGGTGAAGGCGGATCTCGCCCAGGCGATGGAGGAGGCCTCGGCCGCCCTCGACTTCGAGCGCGCGGCGCTCTACCGCGACCGTCTTACCGCCCTCTCCCACATACAGGCGCACCAGGGCATTAACCCGCGCGGCGTGGAGGAGGCCGACGTCTTCGCCGTCCACCAGGACGGCGGGCTCACCTGCATCCAAGTCTTCTTCTTCCGCACCGGGCAGAACTGGGGCAACCGCGCCTATTTTCCGCGCGCCGACAAGAGCCTCGAGGCGGAGGACGTGCTGGAATCGTTCATGGCGCAGTTCTACGACGACAAGCCGGTCCCCAAGCTGATCCTCGTGTCCATCGATTTCCCGGAGCGCGAGCTCCTCTCCGTGGCGCTCTGCGAGCGCGCGGGATACCGAGTTGAGATCGCCGTACCGCAGCGCGGCGAGAAGCGTGAGCTGGTGGAGCATGCACTTGCCAACGCGCGCGAGGCTCTGGCGCGCAAACTTGCCGAGACGTCGAGTCAGGAGCGGCTCCTTGCCGGTCTCGCCGAGGCCTTCGGCCTGAAGTCGCCGCCGCAACGCATCGAGGTCTACGACAACAGCCACGTGATGGGCACGAACGCGGTCGGCGCGATGATCGTGGCCGGCCCGGAAGGGCTCGCCAAGAGCCATTACAGGAAGTTCAACATCCGCTCCGAGGACATCGCCCCGGGCGACGATTACGGCATGATGCGCGAGGTCATGCGGCGACGCTTCGCGCGCCTCCTGAAGGAGGCCGGCCCACGTCCGGGGCCCGGCACGGAGAGCGGCGAGGGGCCAGGGCCATGGCCCGACCTCCTGCTCGTGGACGGCGGGCGCGGCCAGCTCGCCGCGGCGACGCGTGTCCTCCAGGAGCTCGGCATCGAGGAACTGCCCGTGGTCTCCGTCGCCAAGGGGCGCGATCGCGAGGCGGGGCGCGAGACGTTCTTCATGCCGGGTCGCGAGCCGTTCCTGCTGCCGCACCGCGACCCGGTGCTCTACTTCGTGGAGCGCCTGCGCGACGAGGCGCACCGCTTCGCCATAGGCTCGCACCGGGCCCGGCGCAGGAAGGAGATGCACGCCAACCCGCTCGACGAGGTCGAAGGCATCGGACCGGCGCGGAAGCGCGCGCTGCTGCGTCACTTCGGCACGGCCAAGGCGGTGAGCCGCGCCGGGGTCGAGGACCTCATGGCCGTGGAGGGCATATCGCAGGGTCTCGCCGAACAGATATACGACCACTTCCATGAGAAGGCGTTGTAGCGCGCCGGATCGGAGAATCGATGCGCCGAGGACACCGGAAGCGCATCACGCGTCCGCGATGGCGCTGTCGCGCTTTCGTCGTAAATGGCGCCTATTCGCCGCCCGATTGACGGAAGCGGCGTAGAATGCAGAATTCCAAGGTGTGCCCATGACGGTCCGAGCCGGAGAGCCAATGCAGCGCCCCGTCGCGCTTGGGGCGCTCAACGTCCCGAACGTTCTGACCTACGGGCGCATTGCAGCCGCGCCGCTGGTCGGAGCGACCTACTACATCCCGGGCGACTGGGGGCCGTGGATCGCGTTCTCAATCTTCGTCCTCGCCAGCGTCACCGACTATTTCGACGGATACCTCGCCCGCGCCTGGCAGCAGCAGTCGGCGCTCGGCCGCATGCTCGACCCCATCGCCGACAAGCTGCTCGTCTCCGTCTCGATCCTCGTGCTCGCGGTCGACGGCATGTTCGACGGAACATCGTTCTGGGCTGCCGTGATCATCCTGATGCGCGAGATCTTCGTTTCGGGGCTGCGGGAGTTCCTGGCGGAGCTCCGCGTCAGCGTGCCGGTGACGCGCCTCGCCAAGTGGAAGACCACGATGCAGCTGATCGCGGTCGCAGCCCTCCTCATCGCGCCAGCGCTGCAGGGCGCGCGCCAGGGCGTCATCATCAACATCGGGCTGACCTTCTTCTGGGCGACGGCGCTCGTGACGCTCTATACGGGCTACGATTACTTCCGCGCCGGACTGAAGCATATCGTGAGGGAAGACATATGAAGGTCCGCTACTTCGCCTGGGTGCGCGAGCGCGTCGGCCACGCCGAGGAGGAGATTGAGCTGCCCTCCGGCGTGACGGACGTGGCGGGGCTGATCGACTGGCTCTCCAGGCGGGACGAGGGCTATGCCGCCGCCTTCGCAGAGCCCACGGTGATCCGTGCCGCCATCGATCAGGAGCATGTGGAGCACGACGCCGCGCTCGCCAACGCGCGCGAGATCGCCTTCTTCCCCCCGATGACGGGAGGCTAAGGGCGTAGCCCGCATGGAGCGAAGCGCAATGCGGGAACCGAGTCGCGATCGGCAACGCCGCCCCGGATTCCGCCTCGCTCCATCCGGGCTACGAAGGTCGCTCGCGAAGGGAGAATCGCGGCGATGAAGGCCTGGAACCCGAACATCCGGGTGCAGCGCGAGGCCTTCGACCTCAACCGGGAAGCGCGCCGCCTGACGGACGGGCGCAGCGATGTCGGCGCCGTCGTCGCGTTTACCGGCTGGTGCCGCGACGAGGGCGGCACGCTCGCCGCGCTCGAGCTGGAGCACTATGCCGGCATGGCGGAGGCGGAGATCGCCCGCATCGCGCGCCAGGCGGCGGAGCGCTGGCCGCTGCAAGGGCTCACCGTCATCCACCGCCACGGCCGAATCACGCCCGGCGAGCCGATCGTGCTCGTGCTCACCGCCTCTGAGCACCGGCAGGCGGCGTTCGAGGCGGCGTCGTTCCTCATGGACTACCTGAAAACCCGCGCCCCCTTCTGGAAGAAGGAGCACCGCACCGACGGAACCGAGGGCGATTGGGTCGCGGCGAAAGACCAGGACGACGACGCGGCGGAGCGGTGGGGCTGAGGCCGTCCGGCCGGGAGCCTCGCGTCACACCACCTGCTGCGACAGCACCTTGACCGGAGAGTCGACCTCGACGCGCTCGTAGAGGTGCATGACGTCCTGGTTGATCATGCGGATGCAGCCTGACGAGACGCTTCGCCCGATCGTGTGCGGCTCGGTCGTGCCGTGGATGCGGTAGAGCGTGTCGACGTTGCCCTGCCAAAGATAGAGGCCGCGCGCGCCGATCGGGTTGCGGGGCCCGCCGGGGATGCCCATGCCGCTTTGCAGCGGCACGAGCATGTCCTTGATCTCCGGCTGCCGCTCCAGCATCTCCTGGACTGGATACCAGTCCGGCCATTCGCGCTTGAACTTGATATAGGCATCGCCCGACCAGCCGAAGCCCTCGCGCCCGACGCCGACGCCATAGCGCGTCGCCATTCCGTCGGGACCGACATGATAGAGGTAGTGCGCCGCCGGATCGACCACGATCGTGCCGGGCGGCTCGGGGGTCGGATAGGCGACCTCTCGGCGCAGGAAGGCGGGATCGATCTTGGTGAGATCGACCGCCGGGACCGGGAAGGGCTCGGTCTCGACGGCGGCGTACATCAGGGCGTAGCGCGGCTCGACGCCGTCGGGGACGGGCGGCGCGGCAATGCCGGAGGCAAGGTCGTTCTCCTCCATCGCCGTCCCGCTGCAGCCGCCGACGAGGACGAACGCGCCGAACGCCGCGGCGTCCTTGAGGAATGCGCGGCGATTCCTCGATGTGGCGAAAGGCAGGCGGAATTCAGGGTGCTTCATGGAAAATGATCGGCCCGCGGCAAGATTATGGCCGCCGCACGCGGCGCGGGTCAGCGCGCCGCCACCTTCTTCGCCGCCGGCGCCTGCGGCTGCACGGCGGCCGTGTAGTCGTTCATCAGCGTCCTGGCGATCTCGCCGACCTCGAACCGGTATGGCCCGATCTCCGAGATGGGGGTCACCTCCGCCGCGGTTCCGGTCAGGAAAGCCTGCTCGAAGCCCTCCATCTCGTCCGGCATGATGGCCCGCTCGATCACCTCGATGCTCCTCGCCCGTGCGAGCGCGATGACGGTCTGCCGCGTAATGCCGTTGAGGAACGCGTCGGGGTCCGGCGTGTGAAGCTTCCCGTCCCTGACGAAGAAAATGTTGGCGCCGGTCGCCTCGGCCACACGGCCGCGCCAGTCGAACATTAGCGCGTCGGCATAGCCCTTCCGTTCCGCCGCATGCTTGGAGAGCGTGCAGATCATGTAGAGCCCGGCGGCCTTCGCCCTGGCCGGCGCGGTCCTGGGATCGGGCCGACGCCAGTCGGCTATGTCGAGGCGGATGCCCTTCAGGCGCTGTTCGGGATTGAAGTAGGAGGGCCATTCCCACACCGCCACGGCGACGTTGATGCGGTTCGTCTGCGCCGATACGCCCATCATCTCGCTGCCGCGCCACGCGACGGGGCGGACGTAGGCGTCGGAGAGGCCATTGACCAGGAGCAGCTCTCGGCAGACCGCATCGATCTCGTCGACCGAATAAGGGATGGCGAAGTCGAGCTGGCGGGCGCTGTCAAACAAGCGCTCTGTATGCTCCCTCAGCCGGAAGATCCCGCCGCCATAGGCGCGTTCGCCCTCGAACACGCAGCTGGCATAGTGGAGGCCGTGCGAGAGGACATGCATCTTCGCGTCGGCCCAATCGACGAACGCACCGTTGTACCAGATCTTGCCCGTCATCTGATCGAAGGGAACCCCGGCCATGGCCTTCCTCCTGGGCTGCAGCGCCTCGGACGCCTGCGCGACGTGATCCCAGCGTATACTGCCAGCGTCGCCCGATTGCGCCAATCGCGTATTTCTTGCACAAAGTAGGGCAGCACGGCTCACCTTTCGTCCGCCCCGGCAGTCCAAGCGTAGCAAGACCGGATAATATGTCAATATGGCTGACATAAATCATTCGCTCGCCGTCAAGCCGGCCGCGCCCGAGCACGGAGACTCCGTCGTCGACCTGATCGAGCTGTTCTTCTTCGCCTACCGCGACTTCATTTCCGATCCGGACGCCATCCTGGCGAAGTCGGATTACGGCCGGGCGCATCACCGCGTCCTGCACTTCGTCGACCGCAATCCTGGATTGACCGTGGCCGACCTCCTCGACATCCTGAAGATCACCAAGCAGAGTTTGGCGCGCGTGCTCAAGGAGCTGATCGACTCCGGCCTGATCGAGCAGCGCACCGGACGCGAGGACCGCCGCCAGCGGCTGTTGCATGCCACGCCCGCCGGCCAGGCGCTTTCGGCAAGCCTCTCCGCCCCGCAGGAGGTGCGGATCAAGGCCGCGCTCGCGGAACTCGGGCCGGACGCCCGCGATACGGTGACCGCGTTCCTCATCCGCATGATCGACCAGGCGGAGCGTAACAAGGCGCTGCGTCTGGTCGGCAAGGACACGGACCGATGAACGATCAGACGCAGAGATTCGATTTCGAGCGCCCCCTCGACGATGCCCACCACGTCCTAGTGGTCGACGACGATCTACGCATCCGCACGCTGTTGACCCGTTTCCTCGGAGCCAACGGGTTCCGCGTGACCGCGGCCTCCTCGGCCGCGGAGGCGCGGCGCCGCATGGTCGGCATGACCTTCGACCTTCTGGTGGTTGACGTGATGATGCCGGGCGAGAGCGGGCTTGAGTTCGCCGAGGCGCTGCGCCGGACGTCGCCGGTGCCGATCATTATGCTGACGGCGCGAAGCGAGGCCCCGCACCGCATCCGCGGCCTGGAGGTGGGAGCGGACGACTACCTCGCGAAGCCGTTCGAGCCGCGCGAGTTGCTCCTCAGGATTGCAAACGTCCTGAGGCGGTCGGCCGAGCCGGAGCGTCCGGCGGTATCGTCGATCAAGTTCGGCCCGTTTACCTTCCACGTGGAGCGCGGCGAGCTGAAGCGCGAAGAGAAGGTGGTTCGAATCACCGACCGCGAGCGGGAGCTGCTGCGGATCTTCGCCGCTCGCCCGGGCGAGACCGTGAAGCGCGACGAGTTCCTCAAGATCTCCAACGGTGGCGGGGAGCGGGCCGTGGACGTGCAGATCAACCGCCTGCGCCGGAAGATCGAGGAAGACCCGTCCAATCCGATCCATCTGCAAACGGCGCGCGGAATTGGCTATCGTCTGCTGGTGGACTAGGGTCGTCGCGAACGGCTCGGAATCGCCCCAAATGGCCCTGATCGGCGACATCGGCACGCGCCTTCGCACCCCGGACTGGCTGCGCCGCGCCTTGGAGGCAAGCGGCGGCTGGCTGGCGCGCGCCTGGAGATCGCTGCAGCATCCGCGACTACGCTCGTTCTTCCCGGACATCCTGGCATACCTGCCGAAGGGCCTCTACGCGCGCTCCATCCTCATCGTGGTGATGCCGATCCTCATCCTGCAGGGCGTGCTGGCCTATGTCTTCATGGAGCGCCACTGGCAGATGGTGACGCGGCGGCTTTCGAGCGCGGTAGTGCGGGACATCGCCGCCATCATCGAGGTCATCGACACCTATCCGCAGGACCAGCGCTTCTCCGACATCACCCGCATCGCGGCGGAGACCTACGGCCTCACCATCTCCGTGCTGCCGTCCGATCCGCTGCCGGAGGCCGGTCCGCGGCCGTTCTTCTCGCTGCTCGATTCGGTTCTCTCCCGCGAGTTGAGCAACCGCATCAACCGCCCATTCTGGATCGACACGCTCGGCAATTCCGACCTTGTGGAGATCCGCATATCGCTCGACGACCATGTCCTTCGGGTCTTCGCTCCGCGCAGCCGCACCTACGCCTCCAACTCGCACATATTCCTTCTCTGGATGGTCGGGACATCGCTCGTGCTGATCGCCATCGCGCTCCTTTTCCTCAGGAACCAGATCAACCCAATCCTTGCCCTGGCGCACGCCGCCGAGCAGTTCGGCAAGGGCCGCCCCGTCGCCGACTTCCGTCCGCGCGGCGCGCGCGAGGTGAGGCAGGCGGCGCAGTCCTTCGTCGACATGCGCGAGCGCATCGAGCGGCAGGTGGAGCAGCGCACGACCATGCTGTCGGGCGTCAGTCATGACCTCAGGACCGTGCTGACGCGCTTCAAGCTGGAGCTCGCCATTCTCGGCGACACGCCGGAGACGGAGGCGCTCAGGGCGGACGTCGACGAGATGACCCGGATGCTGGAGGACTACCTGGCTTTCGCGCAGGGCGACGCCGGCGAGACAACGGAGACCGTGAACCTGCCGGCGCTGCTGGAGGAGAT
>CAZMJQ010000493.1:0-5050 GCA_964566475.1 uncultured Propylenella sp.
GCTGGCGCGCCTCGGAGGCGGAGCGCGCGGAGAACAGCTCGAGCTGGCGGCCGTGCAGCTCGAAATCCTGCAGCGCGAAGCGCGTTCCGGTGTGGACGGCCGGGTCGTCGTCAACCACGGCCACCTTCCAGCGCGGCGCGGACGACAGGGTGGGGACGACCTCGTCGTCCTCCAGAAGAGTGAGAAATTCGGCCTCTTCGGCCATCCACAACTCCGGATTCGGTCAGGCGAGACCCGAGTTTCGCCTCTTCGGCGCAAAACTGGAAGGGGAAAGCGAAACGGCGCCGCCGAGAACGGAAGGACCCCTCTCAGCCCCTGGCTGTCGCCAAGTTCGTGCTGAGGTCGAAAGCAAGCCCCGATCCGCCGGCAAAGGCGCTGACCACCGACGCGCTCTCTTTCACGATATCCGCCACCACACGCTTGCGTTCTTCTGCGTCCATGCCCTTGCCGGCGGCGCTCAGTCCGACCAGCGCCATCGCATTCAGCCGCAGGAACGGGATGCCGTCGTCGAAGCGTATGGTGCGCGATACGGTCCTCGACCGGACGTCCCGGAAGCCGGCGCCCAGAAGGAGGGATTCAAGCAGCGCGGCGTCGCCAAGGCTGTAGCGCTGGTCCGCCACCGCGCCCAGCCGCCGCTCCGCCACCTCGCGGAGCTCGCGGAAGAAGGGGACTTCGTCGTCGGAGCGCCATGTCGCCACCGCCAGCCTCCCGCCTTCAGCCAGCGCCCGCCGCATCTCGGCGGCCGCGGCAGGCTTGTCGGGAAAGAACTGCATCCCCTGCTGACAGGCGACGACATCGAACCGCTCGCCGTCAGCGAGAGGCAGGGCGGCCGCATGACCCTCGCGCCAGTCGACGCCCGGCCCGGCGGAGCGTGCCACTGCAAGCATGTCCGGGCTGATGTCGACGCCGACAATCCGGCCTGCCCCGCCGAGCCGCTCGGCTGCCACGCGGGCGACGATCCCGGTTCCGCAGGCGATGTCGAGCACCCGGTCGCCTGGCGCCAGCCGCACCTCCTCGAGGGCGATCTCCGCCCATGGGCGGAAAAGCGGCGTGACGAGCCACCGCTCATACATCTCCGGGAAGCTCGCCTGGCTCATAGCGTAGCTGGGAAGGGACATGACGGTTTCCCTACGATGCACGCACTATACATCGGCGAGCGACAATTTCGCAGCAATCGTGTCTAGGTGCTCCGGCGTGGAACCGATATCCTCGGACCCGGACGAACCGGAACGAAGCGAAGCGTCGAAGTGCACGATTTTCTTACCACCAGCGAGGTCGCGGAGTTCCTGCGGATCAAGGAGCGGAAGGTCTACGACCTCGTCGCGCACAAGGAGATCCCGTTCAGCCGCGTGACGGGCAAGCTCCTCTTCCCCCGCGACGCGATCGCGGCATGGGTGGAGAGCAACACCGAGTTCCGCGGCGCGCGGGCGGCCTTCCGCCAGCGCCCCGCGATCGTCGCCGGCAGCCACGACCCGCTGCTCGACTGGGCGCTGCGCGCCTCCGGCTCGGGGCTGGCGGTGTTCTTCGACGGCAGCCGCAGCGGGCTGGAGCGCATGGCGCGCGGCGAGGCCGTCGCCGCCGGCACGCACGTCGTCAACCCGGGCGGCGAAGACTGGAACACCGAGGCGGTGCGCCAGGCCTTTGCGCTGGAGCCGCTCGTCGTGCTGGAGTGGGCGAAGCGGAGCCAGGGGCTTGTCGTTCCGGCGGGCAATCCGGCCGGCATCGCAGGACTCGACGACCTTCGCGGCAAGCGCGTCATCCCGCGCCAGCCCGGCGCCGGGAGCCAGGTGCTGCTGACCATGCTCCTGGAGAGACAAAAGGGCCTGGCGGACGCGATCACCATGCTCGACCCGGCGGCGCGCAGCGAGGCGGAGGTGGCGCAGGCGATCGCCAGCGGCCGCGCCGATGTGGGCATGGCGATCGAGGCGGCGGCGCGGCAGTACCGGCTCGACTTCGTGCCGGTCGCCGCCGAGCGCTACGACCTCGTGGTCTGGCGCAAGGACTATTTCGAGCCGCCGTTCCAGAAGCTGATGACCTTCTGCCGCGCGCCGGAATTCGCCCGCCGGGCGGAGGAGCTCGGCGGCTACGACGTTTCGGGGTTCGGCACGGTGCACCACAACGGGCCGTAAGCGCCGCGTGCCGCCTGGCACGCAACCGGCCAGGCTGGACGTGACCGGCCCGGCGGCATGCCCGGGCTTGACTTGGCGGGGCCCGCAAACGACGACAGGCTGAGCTGGATATGACGCCGCCGGACCGCCCTCCCCTCGTCGCCATGCGCGGCATCGCAAAGCGCTTCGGCCCGGTGCGGGCCGTGGCGGATGTCGACCTCACGCTCAACGCCGGGGACATCCTCGGCCTCCTCGGCGAGAACGGCGCCGGCAAGACAACGCTGATGAACATCCTCTTCGGCACCTACGCCGCCGATGCGGGGACCATCGAGGTCGAAGGGCGGCCGGTGGCGATCCGAAACTCCGCCGACGCGCTCGGCTTCGGCATCGGCATGGTGCACCAGCACTTCCACCTCGTTCCGCGCCATACCGTGCTGGAGAACCTTCTGGTCGGGAAGGCGGGCCCGGATGGGCGCCTCTCGCGCAGGGTCGCCACGCAGCGGCTCGCCGCGATCGGAAGGGATTATCACCTCGACCTCGATCCGGACCGCCTCGTCGGCGATCTCTCGCTCGGCGAGCAGCAGCGCGTGGAGATCGCGAAATCGCTGGTGCGCGGCGCGCGCATCCTGGTGCTCGACGAGCCGACCGCGGCGCTGACGCCGCGCGAGGCGGACGGGCTCTTCCGCGCGCTGCGATCGATGGCGGCGAAGGGCATGGGCGTGATCTTCATCTCGCACAAGCTCGGCGAGGTGATCGACGTCACCCGCCGTATCACCGTCATGCGGCACGGACGCGTGGTCGCGGAGCGCGAGAACGACGGCACGCTTTCCAAGCCGGAGCTGGCGCGGCTGATGTGCGGGCGCGACCTGCTGCCGCCGAAGAAACCGCCGGTGACGATCGGCGCGCCGCTCCTGGCGCTCGAGGGCATCTCCACCTCTGGAAGCGGCCGCGTGGCGCTCCGCGATATCTCCCTCACGCTCAGTGCGGGCGAGATCGTCGGTATTGCGGGCGTGTCGGGAAACGGCCAGCGCGAGCTCGCCGATCTGGTGGCCGGCGTGCTGAAGCAAGACGCCGGCACGATCGCGGTGGCGGGCGAGGTTGTCGCCGATCCGTCGCCGAAGCGCATGCAGGCCCTCAAGGTCGGCCGGGTGCCGGAGGACCGGCTTGCCACCGGCATGATCGGCGCGCTGTCGCTTGCGGAGTCCATGGCGCTTCCCTTCATTGACGCGCAGCCCTTCAGCCGCCGCGGGGTGCTCGACCGCGGCGCCATCCGGCGCTTCGCCGAGACGCAGATCGCGCGATTCGACATCCGCACCTCGGGCCCGGACGCACGCACGGGCACGCTCTCCGGCGGCAACCTGCAGAAGGCACTGCTTGCCCGCGAGATAGCGCGCGAGCCGAGGATCCTGCTCGCCGCGCAGCCGACGCGCGGCATAGACGTCGGTGCCGCGGAGTTCATCCACGGGCAGTTCCTGGCGCTGCGGGCGGCGGGCGGCACGGTGCTTCTGATCAGCGAGGACCTGGAGGAGCTGTTCGCGCTCTCCGATCGGATCGCCGTGATGTTCGGCGGCCGCATCATGGCCGACCTGCCGGTGGCGGAGGCGACGGTGGAACGGGTCGGCCTGCTGATGGCGGGCGTGGAGGAGAAGGCGGCGTGAGGGCTCGATGCGGCGCGACGGCGGTTCCTCCCCCATCGCTGTTGGGGGTGGGGGACCTTGCCCCCGGGTCCGGCCTTCGGCCGGCCCGAGGACAGGCTGCGCATGGTGGAGGGGGCGGCGGCTGGCACTGTACCGTGCAGCCGCCCCCTCCACCGCCTTCGGCGGTCCCCCTCCCCCGCGTTGCGGGGGAGGAACCTGCTCGCACGCTCGGTGCAAAGCCGGAGCGTAGGTCGTGATCCGCGTGCGGCTCGAGCGGCGGGAGGAGACGCCGCTTTACCTGCAGATCCTCATCCCGATTGGCGCGGTGGTCGTGACGCTGGTCCTGTGCAGCGGGCTGGTGTGGCTTTCCGGCACGAACGTGCTGGAGGCGTACCGGCTGCTGCTCTTCTCGACGTTCCAGTCCGGCTACGACATCCAGGATACGCTGGTGAAGGCGTCGCCGCTCCTTTTCACCGGGCTCGCGGTTCTGGTCGCGTTCCGCGCCAAGTTCTGGAACATCGGTGCGGAGGGCCAGCTCATGGCGGGCGCCATCGCCGCGTGCTTCATCGGCCAGCGCGAGTGGCTCCCGACGTTGTCGCTGGTGCCGCTGATGGTGCTCGCCGCGGCGATCTTCGGCGCGCTCTGGGCGCTGATCCCGGCGCTTCTCAAGGTGCGGCTGAAGGTTGACGACGTCGTCACCACGCTGCTTCTCAACTTCATCATGCTCTACGGCGTGACGGCGCTGCTGGAAGGCCCGTGGCGCGATCCGCGGAGCGGCTATCCGAACTCGCCGTCGATCCGCTTCGACGCGGAATTCCCCTTCCTGCCCGGCGTGCACGTGCATCTCGGCGTGCTCCTGGCATTGGTCGCGGCGATCCTCGTCTGGTGGATGCTGTCGCGCACCACGCTCGGCTTCTCGATCCGCGCTGTCGGGCACAACCCCGCCGCCTCCGAATATGCCGGGATGAAGGTCGGGCGCGTCATCGTCGTCGCGGCGCTGATCTCCGGTGCGCTGGCTGGGCTCGCCGGCGCCGGCGAGGTCGGCGGCGTGCGCTACCAGGTCACCGCGGACCTCACCTCCGGCTACGGCTATGCCGGGATCGTCATCGCCACGCTCGCCGAGCTGAATCCGCTCGGCGCGATCCCCGCCGCGCTTTTCTTCGCCATCATCTTTAACGGCGCCGGCACGATGGCGCGCACGACCGGCGTGCCGATCTACCTTGCCGACGTGATCCAGGGCGTGGCGCTTGTGTGCATGGTGGCGGGAAGACTGTTCGCGGTGTACCGGTTGAAGGTCACGCGCGC
>CAZMJQ010000494.1:0-2768 GCA_964566475.1 uncultured Propylenella sp.
CAGCTCGTCGTAGCATTCGTAGGGCTGCGACTTCCTGAGGTCCCAGGCGGCGCCGGAGCCGCGCACCATCACGCCGGAAAAGCCCCACTTCCAAGCGTCATCGAGGCTGACCACGCCGATGTCCACGTTGCGCTGCTTGAAAATGCGGTTGTCGGTGAGGAGCCCCTCGATGTCGTCGCAGACCTTGAGGAACGGATCGCAGAACGCGCCGATGTCGTCGACCAGCTTCGGCGGCAGGTCCTGGTGCACGCCGCCTGGGCGGAAGTAGGCCGCGTGCATGCGGCTGCCGGAAGCGCGCTCGTAGAAGACCATCAGCTTCTCGCGCTCCTCGAAGCCCCACAGCGGCGGCGTGAGCGCGCCCACGTCCATGGCCTGCGTGGTGACGTTGAGGAGGTGCGACAGCAGCCGCCCGATCTCGCAGTAGAGCACGCGGATGAGCTGCCCGCGCTTCGGAACCTCGATGCCCAAGAGCCGCTCCGCCGCCAGGCAGAAGGCGTGCTCCTGGTTCATCGGCGCGACATAGTCGAGCCGGTCGAAATAGGGCATGGCCTGGAGATAGGTCTTCGTCTCCAGGAGCTTTTCCGTCCCCCGATGAAGCAGCCCGATATGCGGGTCGACCCGCTCCACGACCTCGCCGTCGAGCTCCAGCACCAGCCGCAGCACGCCGTGCGCGGCCGGATGCTGCGGGCCGAAGTTTATGTTGAAGTTGCGGACGTCGGCTTCAGGCATGATCGGTGTCTTTTGACGGGGGTGCGTACATGGCCATCACCTCCGCTTCCGTCATCATCGCGGTCTGATTGGCGAAATCATAATTGCCGGGCTTGCGATCGATGAATATCTGGCTGGTGAACTTGAACATCGACGGATCGTCGAACGCCTGCACCGCCACGTTCTGGTGCTCGCCGCTCTGCATCTGCCAAACGAGGGTCGAGCCGCATTCGCGACAGAAGATTCGCTCGCCCCAAGGCGAGCCCTTGTAGCTTCCGGTCGGCGAGCCCTCGGCAAAGCGCACCGAGCTGCCGCATTCGACTGCCATGAAGGTGCCGCCTGACCAGCGCCTGCACATTTCGCAATGACACACGCTCATTTGCATCGCCTGCGGAGTCGCCGTGAACGTCACGGCCCCGCACAGGCATCGTCCTTTCAACGGTTCAGTCATCATTCACCCGCCTTCTCATCCCCCGGCAACGCGTACTCCGTCCCCTCCCACGGCGAGAGGAAGTCGAAGTTGCGGTACTCCTGCGGAAGCTTCACGGGCTCGTAGACCACCCGCCGCTGCTCCGTGTCGTAGCGCGTCTCGACGAAGCCGGTGAGCGGGAAGTCCTTCCTGAGCGGATGCCCGCGGAAGCCGTAGTCGGTGAGGATGCGGCGGAAGTCGGGGTTGCCGGAAAAGAGGATGCCGTAAAGGTCGTAGGCCTCGCGCTCGAACCACGTGGCCGCGGGAAAGACGTCGCTGATGGAGGGCACGGCATTGTCCGCGTCGGTCATCACCTTGATGCGGATGCGGTGGTTCGTGAAGGGGCTGAGGAAGTGGTAGACCACGTCGAAGCGCTGCGCCCGTTGCGGCCAGTCGACGCCGCAGATATCGACGAAGGAGACGAAGCGAAGATCGGGATCGTCGCGCAGCAGCGTGACGACCTCCACGATCGCCTCCGGCGCGACCGTGACGGCCAGCTCCTCGTATGCGACCTCTTGGGTAAGAATGCGCGACCCGAGCACTTCGGCGACGCGCGTGACGATGTCATCAAGGCCGCGATTGGCGGGTGAGAAAGCCCCCATCGTCAGCGCTCGGTTATGCGGGTTCCGGCGTCGAGACCACCGTGCATCAGTGATCCTCCAACTCTCGAACGCGCCGTTCCAGCGCCTCAATTCGCTCCTCGAATTCTCCGGTCACCAGCTTGCTGAGCAGGCTGTCCGCCGACAGCGCCTGCTTGAAGGATACTTGCGCGGCTTCCAGCGATTGAAGCCTGCGCTCGAGTGTCTCAAACTGGGTCCGCGACTCTCCGCGAGACGTCAGTATCTCCTCGCGCAGTTGGCGAAGCATCGGCAGGATCATGTCGGCCGGCTCAGACATGCGCCTCAAATCACCTCTCGATTGTTCCAGTGCGGCGGATCTTCTTCTGCAGAAGCAGCACGCCGTAGAGCAGCGCCTCGGCCGTCGGCGGGCAGCCCGGAACATAGATGTCGACCGGCACGATGCGGTCGCAGCCGCGCACGACGGAATAGGAATAGTGATAATAGCCGCCGCCGTTGGCGCAGGAGCCCATCGAGATGACGTAACGCGGCTCCGGCATCTGGTCGTAGACCTTGCGGAGCGCCGGCGCCATCTTGTTGCAGAGCGTGCCGGCGACGATCATCACGTCGGACTGACGCGGGCTGGCGCGCGGCGCGAAGCCGAAGCGCTCCGCGTCGTAGCGCGGCATCGACATCTGCATCATCTCCACCGCGCAGCAGGCAAGCCCGAAGGTCATCCACATCAGCGAGCCGGTGCGCGCCCAGGTGATGAGCTCGTCGGTGGAGGTGACCAGCCAGCCCTTGTCGGCGAGTTCGCTGTTGACCTCGGTGAAGAACGGATTTTTCGCGCGCGGCGTCTGCGCGGGCTCGAGCGCTACCGGCGAGGCAGGGCCGATCAATCCCATTCGAGCGCGCCCTTCTTCCATTCGTAGATGAAGCCGACGGTCAGCACGCCGAGGAAGATCATCATCGACCAGAAGGCGAACACCATGCCGGCGCGCGACAGGTCGAACATCGACACCGCCCACGGGAAC
>CAZMJQ010000495.1:0-11150 GCA_964566475.1 uncultured Propylenella sp.
CTGCGCCGCCTCGCCGTCGAGGTGCTGCGCGCGGAGCAGGGTCAGGCCCATGGCGATGCGCGCGGCGTATTCGGCAAGGCCGACATCCTCGCCGTAGGCCTCGTCGAGGGCGAAGACGACGCGGTGCGCCTTGCGGCAGCAGGCGCGGACGCGGCGCCGCCAGCGCTCGTCCGCACCGGCCAGGAACAGCTCTTCGAACGTGGGGAGCGCGACCGGGAGCACCACGTTCAGCTCCACCCCGGCGGCAAGTGCGGCCTCGGCGAAGAGGACCTCCGCCGGGGTGGCGAGCGAACCGAAGACGGCGCCCGGCCCGGCCTTGGCGATCGCGCCGCGGCTCGCCGCACGTGCCTTGCGCACGAAGGCGTCCGGCGGGTCGAGCCAGGCCTGGAGCGGCCCGTCCGGGTCGAAGACATGCAGCGTGACGGGCGGGGCAAGCGGGGCGAGGAAGGCGGCGGCAGCGTTCCGGTCCACGCCATGCTCGGCGAGGAGCAGCCTGAGCTGCCGCCGCGTGCTCGACATCGCGCCGGGGTCCGCATCGGGGAGGCGTGCGGCGGCCTCGACATCCGCGAAGGCGCGGTCGCGGCTGCCGAGGACCAGGTTCGCCTCCGCGCAAGTCGCGAGCGCCCAGTAGTTCGCGGCGCTGGCGACCTCCGGGTCGGCGAGCACGATCTCCGCGACGCGCGAAGCCGCGTCGCGGTCCCCGGCGAGGAAGGCGAGGCTCGCCCAGTTGATCGCCGGGTAGTAATCGGGCTTCCGCTCGTAGAGACGCCGGTAGATTGCGGCCGCGTCCCGCAGAGCGGCGCGGCGTGCGGCGCCGGAGCGCTTCAGCGCGCGGTCCTTGGCGATGCGCCCCTCGAGCGCGAGGACATGATTGTCGGCGGAGGTGTGGAGGCCCCACTCGCGGAAGAGCCGCGCGGCGCGGTCGGTCGCTCCGGCGCGTGCCAGCGCCAGCAGCCCCGCGTGCTTCAGCGCCTCCTCGCCGGGGAAGCGCCGCAGGTGCTCGCACGCCCGGTCGAAGGCGAGCAGGAGGTCGCCGCGGTCGAGCGACCGCTCCACCTGCTGAAGCGCCTTCTGCAGCCCTTTGCGCACGGGTCGGCCGTTGTTCTTGTGAGCGACTGGGACCGATCTATCGCAGGCTTGCTTCTGCGGCCAGACATCAAGAAAAAACCGCCGTCACGAGGACGGCGGGAGTTGGGAGGAAGTTTGAGGGTCGGGCGCATCGCACGTCAACCGCCCGACGACTGCGACTATCCTCCCGTTAGCGCGCGGAGTTTGTGAGCCGCGGCACAAACGCGCCTCGGGCTCGAAAAGCGTTGATATTCGTGCTGCTTAGCTGCTGTCGCTGACGTCGTCCGGCAGCTCGACGAGAGGCTCCGCGGTCCAGGCGGCGACCTCGGCCTCCACGGTGCCGGCGTCCGCTTCGCCGAGGTCGATGGCGGCGGCCCGGAGCCGTGCGCGCGTCGCCGCGGCGGCACTGCCGGCCTCCTGCCACAGCCGCGCCGCAACGCCGAGATGGAACGCCTTCTGCTTTGGCGCTTCGGCGGTCTCCGCCAGCGCGACGTGCGCCTCGGGGATCCCGAGGACCGCCGCCCTTTGCGCATACCAGGCGAGGCCGCTCCGCTCGCGCTCCGTAGCGGCGCGGGCATCGAGGAAGGGATGGAGCACCGGGAAGGACTCAACGATCGTGTGCTGGCTCGCCGCGAGCCGCGCCTGCGTTCCCCGCGCCTGGTCGGACACGTCGAGCGCGTCGGCGACGAGCGTGAAGGCGGGGGAGACGCCCGCCGCGGCGGCCTCCCGCGCGAGGCGGAGCCATTCCTCCTCCGCGCCGGCGCCCGCCTTGATCGAGCGGGCGAGCTGGTAGGTGGCCCGGGCATCGCCGGCGGCGCTCAACGCCTCCTCGCGGCAGGCCGGTTCGGCGCGGGCGGTCTCGATGTTAGCGAAGAACACGCCCGGTGCGCGGCGCAGGGGATCGTACGGATCGGCCGCAAGAAGATCGCATTCGCTCACCGCCGCTCCGCCGTTCTCCACGTTCACCAAGCCGCTCAGGAAGCCGATCGGGATCCCGTATGAGCTCATGCGGTACCAGCCGTCGACGAACGTGGCATCGCCGGAGAGCGCGCCCGTTTCGATCATCTCCGCGTTGAGGGCGTCCTTCTCCGCCGCGAGCGCGAGGGTCTCCAGCACCCAGGCGGCATGCGCCTCCGCATCGCGGCCATCGGCGAGGTCGGCGATGTTGATCTCGCGCATGGTCTGCGCGACGTTGGCGAGCGCGAACCCGTAGCCGATCCCGACATTCTCCAGGAGATCGTCGGCGAGCAGCCAGCGGTCCTCCCACAGGCCGGCATAGTGGCCGATTGCCTCCCTCTCGACCGCCGCGAGCTCCTCCGTGGAGGCGTCCGTGAGGCCGACCCAGCGGAGCGCTTCCGCGAGGCGGAATCGTGCAAGGACCTCGCCGGAGTCGGCTTGGACGTGCGGGCGAAGGGCGTCGGCGCTGGCGCGGAACATCCGATTGGCGGCGTCGCGGCTGAGATTGTTGTAGACGATGCCCTGCCAGAAAAGCGTGTCGCCTCGCACGGTCGCCCACCGCACCGGGTCGGCAGTGCGGGGGCCGACCTCCGCGGCGAAGCGGGCCGCGGCATCGAGAACGCGGATGGCGCTCTCGGCGCGATTCTCGTCGTCGCTTCCCGGCGCGGACCCGTAGTCGTAGCCGAGGAACGCGAACTCCAGGTCCTGCGTCGCGGAGGAAACTCGCTCGTCGGGCACACCCGGCGCGGAGGCGGCCGCAAGATCAGCGGCCCGCGCGAACTGCCCGAGCGCTTCGGCATTGGCGTGGATCGGCTCGGCGAAGGATACGGCGATCATTCTCATGACCGCCATGGCGAGCCGGAAGCCGCTCTCGGGGCTGTCGCCGATCTCCTCGGCAAGCGCGAGATAGCCTTCGGCCAGATCGGCCGACCAGAAACGATCGGAGATCCCCTCTTCCGCCGCAAGGCCGAGCAGGCTGTCCACCGCCCGCTCCGGATCGGTCGCGGCAAGCTCAATCAGGCGCACGCGCTCCAGCTCGACTTCGAGCTGCGCCAGGAGGAGCGAGTCCGGCAGCGCCTCGGCGAGGCGCGCGGCGTTTTCCCTATCGCGCGCGCGCCGCGTTTCGGGGTCTTCCGGCACGTCGGCGATCGCGCCGGCGATCTGCATCGGCTCGGGCGTCCATGCCTCGCGACGCGCATCGACGTCGAGCACACGGTCGTCGGGGAGCAGCCGAGCGAGCTGTGCGCGCCGGTGTCCGGCGAAGCGCGCCGCGGCGACATCGCCGGTCTCGCGGTAGAGACGCTCGGCGAGCGAGAACTCCAGGAGCGCTTCGGTCAGCGCGTCCGCGTCGTTGATGCGCCGCTCGAGCGCATGAGCAACGAGCTGGTGCGCCACCGGGTCCACAGCTTGCCTTTGCCGCGCAAACGCCAGAAGAGGCGGATCGATCCAACCACCGGCAGCCACGTCCTTAAGGAGCGCCGCAGGGAGGCTCGCGCCGAAGCGGACGGAGTCCGCCGCGATGTCGCGAATGCCGGCGCTGCCGCGGGCGCGCGCGATCCGCGTCAGAGCCGCGCCGACGAGCCGCAGGGCATGCGGGCCGCCGTCTGCCGCGGCCTGCAGCAGGCGCGAGAACGCGGGCTCGCCGACGATTCCCGCGGCGGCGGAGCGGGCGCTTTCGTCCGCCAGCTCCGCTGCCGCGCCGAGAATGGCATCGTTCGTCAGCCGGTCGGCGCAACCCGCTGCGGATACCGGCTGCTCGGCGCTCGGCGAATCGCCGAGCAGCCGGCGCTCCAGCCGGGCGAGCATGACCGACGCGGCCAGCCCGCAATCCGCCGCGTCGGTTCCCTGCGAAGCGTCGGGCTGAGCTTCCATCTCGCGCGCGCGCTTCAGCGCGGCGATCGTCGCGTCGAACTCCGGATCGAGCAGGCTGCGCATTGCCGAGAGACGCGCGGCATCGGCGATGTCGCTCCCGTCGTCCATGTCCGCGAGCGAAAGGATAGAAGCCGCGTCGGTATCCCATTCGAGCGAGAGGATGGTGCCGTCGGACCTGAGCGCGACTGCGGACGGATTTGCCGGCAGGCGGCCGTAGGCCAGGATAGCGCCCGTCGAACCGTCCACCGTGAGCACCACGTCGTCCTCGCGCGCCACCGCGATCCGGCCGTCGCGGGCGTAGAGGCCCGCGACCGGCGACGCGGAGATCGAGGCCTGGGCGTCGAGCGCCCATGAGCCGCCCTCGAAGCGCGAGATGGAGAGCTTTCCGCCCGCACCGGCCACGGCCAGCCTGCCCTCCGCATCGAAGACCGCCGCCTTGGCCTCGCCGCGCAGCGCGCCCTGCCCGCCGTCCTTTCCGCCGCCGCCGGCCGCGTCCTTCCCCGCCCCGCCGGTGCGCGCCGACGATCCCTCCACGCTATGGGAGACGACATCGACCCCGGCCGACGAGACAACCGCGATGCGGTCGCGCGCCGGATCCCCCGTTATCCACGACGCATCCGCCGCCACGGCGCGGAGCGGCGCGAAACCCAGCGAGCTGTCGGTGCTCGGCGCAAGCGACGAGGCGGAGGAGCGGTTGTCGCCCGACGCCTCGGCGGTCGGGGTTTCCAGGCCGACCCACCAGACGCCGCCGTCTGCATCGAGCAGCGCGAACGACCGTCCCTCACGGTCGGCGGCCACGATCCTCTGAAGCGTCGCATCCGGCGCGTCGCATTCCGTCGACGGCGACGAGGGCGTGAGCACGCGCGGCTCGGCGTCGTCCGGGACGTGCCAGCCGATGCTCGTCCCGTTTCCGACCGCGGCGGCGTACTGGAGCGATCCGTCGATGTGACGAAGGAGGAGCGACCGCCCGTCGCCGCCGAACGAGACCGCGGCGATGCAGTTAGAGTGGCCGACGATGCGCGGCCTGAAGGACACGTCCTCCTCCAGCACCCCGTCGCGGCCCAGGCGGTAGACCAAGAGCTCGCCCCCATAGGTGACGCCGGCGACGCGTAGCGTGTCCGCGTCCTCGTGGATCGCGATCGAGTTCGGCGCGACGTAGAGGCGAAGCTTCTGCCGCGCGGACGGGACGCGGAAGCGCGCGAGCCGGCCCGCCGCGCTGACGGTTCCTGCCTCGTCGTCGGCGCTTTCGACGACTTTCGAGTTTCCCTGCCCGTCCAGCGTGGTGTCTCCCACGCGCAGCGCCGAGGTCCCGTCGATGCGCTCAACCTCGCCGGGCCTGTCTTTCGGGAAGCGGAAGACAATCCCCTGCCCGGCGTTCCCGGCGAGCACGCTGTACACGGAGCTTCCGCCGGTTCCAGCCTCGTGGACCGCGTTCTCGGAGAGCTTCAGGTCGACCGGCAGGGTCTCGACCCAAAGGGGCGCGCCCGATCGCAGGTCGTAGGCCGTGAGCTGCTGCTCCGCGCAGACGCCGTGACAGGTCAGGGTCAACAGTATCGCGCCATCCGGCGTAATAGCGGCGCTCGTGATGCCGCCCGTTTCGTCCCAGACACCGGCCTCGAGCGCCGCGACGTCGACGAAGACGATCCGGCCGCCGCCCGACTCGTTGACGAGCAGATAGAGGTCGTCACCGACGAAGCCGAGAAGCGTGACGCTCTCGATCTCGAGACCGGCCGCGGCTGCCACGTCCTCGACGAGCGCGCTGAAGGCCACCGCATCCGTCGCCGGGTCGACGATCTGGATCTCGCTGGGCTCACCGCCGGCGGTGAAATAGAGTGCGAAGCGGTCGTCTGAGTGCACCGGCGCGATCTGGGCGAGGTCTATCTCGTCGACGGGCGCGGGAGGCGGGACGAAGGTGGGCTCCGGCTGGTCGCTCGCCCAGAGCGCGACCTGGCCGTCGTCGGTTACGATCGCAGCGCGGCTTCCGGCGGGCGTGACTAGGTCGAGCTCCGAGCCGAGGTCGGATCCGGCGGGCAGCTCGAAGGAGCCGGTAACCGCGCCGGTCATCACGTCGAAGACCGCAATGATGGTGTTGCCGCTCGAGCCGGTGCCGGCATCGCCGCCAGTCCGGTCGAGGGCATACACACGGAACCTCCCGACTGTGCCGGTCCAGCCGTCGAGGCCGCTGTAGCTGAGGAAGTCGGCGAAGACCGGATAAGTCGCCATCGCCTGACGCCGGTAGGCCGTGCGGATCGGATCGATGAACCAGGCGGCGCGATCCCTCTGACCATCGGAGCGGATGAGATCCTGCCAGAGCTCGCCGAGCAGGTTCGCCGCAGCGTCCCACGAACCGTCCTGCTGGAGAGAGAGGATGCGCTGGGCGGGCTGTTCCAGGTTGGCGCGGAAGAGAGACATGGCGGCGGCGCGGCGGGCCTCTTCCGCCTCCTGCCTCTTCGCCTGCGCTTCATCCAGGGCGGCGAGTGCGTCCTGGCGGGCCGTCTCCGCGGTGCGGCGCGCGGCGAGCGCCTCCCGCATCTGCGCCTCGGCCAACGAGCGCGCGGTTTCCGCCTCCTGCTGTTCTACTTCCGCTATCTGCCGCGCCTCCTCCGCGGCCCGGCGCTGTTCCTCGGCGAGCTGGCGGGCTGTTTCGGCTTCGCGTTGTTCTTCTTCCGCGATCTGCCGCGCCTCGTCGGCGGCCTGCCGCTGCCGCTCGGCAAGCGCGCGCGCGGCCTCCGCCTCTTGACGGTCGGCGACGGCTGCCTGCCGTTCTGCTTCGGCGCGCCGGCGGGCGGCTTCCGCCTCCTCTTGCTCGGCCTCGGCCGTCTTGCGCGCCTCGTCCGCCGCAACCCGCTGGGCCTCGGCGGTGCGGCGCGCTTCCTGCGTCTCGACCAGCTCCGATTCCACTTCCGCGACCCGAGCCTCGACGACACTGGCGGCTTGGCGCGCGCGCTCCGCGGCCTCGCTCTGCTGCCAGGCCTGGTAGACCGCGAAAGCGGAGAGCGGCGTGATGATCAGGATGATGAGCGCCGCCGCCCAGGCGAAGAGACGGTTGCGCGACCTCTGCCGCTCCTGGCGAGCCACGGCGTACTTGGCCTGCTGCTCCGCCTTGCGGCTCTCGGCGAGGAAGGAAGCGGCGCGATCGAAGTCGCCGCCGTAGCGGGTGGACCAGGCGGCGGTGGGACGCTCGGTGTCCCACCAATTGGCGAGACTGGCGAGCGTCAGGCCGGAGAGGAGGTCGGCCTCGCCGCGCCGGTGGCGCTCGCTGTGATCGACGAGGCGCCTCCACGCCTCGGCCGATTCCACCTCCTGCCTGAGCCAGGCGGCGAACTCGTCCCATTGCCGGATCAGGCTTTCGTGGCTGATGTCGATCAGCGTGTTGGCGCGCAGCGGCACGGAGCGCGGCGGCACGAGGAAGTTGCGGCCCGGCGCGCGGAACGCCTCCACCACCTCGCGCACGGCAACCTTCTCGCCGCCGGCGATCTCCTCCAGCTCGCCGAACTCCGTCGGACGCCGGACGGCCTCGGCAAGGCTCGATCCCGCCGTCAGCGCGCGGAAGACCATCGGCGCCACCGCCCGGTGCTCGGGCAGCAGCTCGTCGAGAATCTCGCGGCCGTGCGCGGCGAGCGCCCCGCGCAGACCGCCGAGCTCATCGTAGTCCTTCAGGGTCAGCGCGACCTTGCCGCCGCCGGCGCGCGCCGCGGCGACCGACCAGAGGCGGTTCAGCACATGCTGCATGAGCGGCAGCTGGTCGGCGCGCCGCCCCAGCCGCTGCAGCTGATGTCCCGCGTCGGCCTCGTCCCATGGCGCGAAGGAGGAGAGGTCGTTGAGCAGCCGGTTGACGAGCGCCGGCTCGATCTCGAAGCCGCAGACCGCCGCCGGGCCGACGATGGCCTCGCGCACCTCGTCGCGGGTCATGCGCGGCGTGAGGTAGAGGCCTCTGTTGATCGCCTCGGCCAGCCCGTCTATCAGCGCCGCCGCGCCGAGATATTCGGAGCGCATGGTGATGACGACGTAGATGCGGGCTTCTTCCAAAAGCGTTGCGGCGCTCTCCAGCAGGGCGCCGACGAAGGCCTCCGCCTCCTCCCGCTCGCTGTAGTCGCCGTAGCGGAACAGCTCCTCGAACTGGTCGACGAGGAGGAGCAGGTTCGTGCCTTCCGACAGATTGCCGTCGGCGCACCATTCCGCGACCGAGCGCGGCCCACGGGCGAGGAACGCGCGGAGCAGCCGGACCTCCTCCTCGTCCAGCGGCGCGGCCGGATTGGAAGCCTGCGACCTGAGCAGCCCTTCCGCCAGGTTAGCGAGCGGCCGGTCGCCCGGGCGGAAGTCGGCCACCTGCCAGCGCGAGCCGGCCTGGTGGAGGAGCCCAAGCTCCAGCGCATCGAGCAGCCCGGTCTTGACCAGGGAGGATTTGCCGCTGCCCGAAGGGCCGAGCACCGCGAGGAAGCGCGTAGCGGCGAGGCGGTCGACCATGTCGTCGACGCAGCCTTCGCGCCCGAAGAAGAGGTCCGTCTCCTCGCGTGTGAAGGAGCGCAGTCCCGGATAAGGGAGACGCTCCCCTCCGGTGTTCATTGATGGATACCCGCCAGGAACTGCTTCAGCGAATCCGCCGCCACACCGCTACGGCAGTCGATCTGCTTCAGCTCGGCGAAGTCCATGCCGATGTCCGGCTTCGTCTCGGGCGGCCCGAGGCAGATGGCCAGCGCCCTCATGGGCTGCCTGCGGCGATGCTTCAGCTTCGAGTAGAGGCGCAACTGACCGCGCACCCAGACAGGCGTCGCCTCGCCGTAGACCATGACGAGCGCGTCGCAGTCGACGATGTTCTCCTCAAGGTCGAGGCGCACGTCCTCCGACGAGCCCTGCAGCAGCGGGATGGCGGCGGTGACGTTGGAGCCGGCAAGCTCGCGCCGCAGCGTGTCGGCAAGCTCGATGTCGCTGCCGTCGGCGTTGATGAAGACGAACCGCTCGGCGGTTTCCTGTGGCGGCGGCTCCTTCTTCCCCATGCGCCGCACGATCTCCGCCTTGAACGATTCCAGCCCGGCGCGCATGACGTGCTCGCCGGAGAGCAGCCTTGCGTGCTCCGCGTCGGTCACGGTGGCGGGGTCGATGTCGGGGCGCAGCCACTGCATGACCGGCAGGCCGCGCTCCGCGGCGCGCTCGAGCTGCGCGCGGTCGTATCCTTGCGTCAGGTCGGGCGGGCGCTTGGCGTGGGCGCGGCCGAGGAGTTGCACGAACGCATCGGCGCGCGCGAGGTCCCGTTCCGCGCAGGCGGCGAAGTCCGCTCCGCCCTGCGGGTAGAGGCCATCGGGGACCACCGATATGCCGTACTGCTCCAGGTAGCGGCGGACCTGCTCGCGGTCGGCATCGAGGTCGTCGGTGACCTGCGCCAGGTAGATCGTGCGCCTTGCGCCGCCGTTCACCGGCGTGGCTGCCGCCGTAGCGGCAACGACGGGCGCGGCGCCTTCAGCATCCGGAACGCGTCCGGCCGCACGCATCGCCTTGAGCTGGCGGCGTACCTGCTCGGCGAGATCGATCAGGCACTGGAGATAGGTGTCGGAGCCCTGCGCCAGGGTGAAGGGAATGCCGCGCTGGGGATGGCGCTGCCAGAACGCCATGCGCTTCAGCCGCCTGAGCGGCAGCGGATACTCGTCGCTCGAATCGAGCGGCGAGTACTCGATCGCGAACACGCGCGCGTCCTCACCCATCGCATGAAGGAAGGCGTGCAGCTCGCGCATCGTATAGCTGTCGCTCACGACGTAGGCCGGCGACGTGACCGCGATGAAAGCGGCTGAGGACGCCGCGTTCGCCATGAGCGTTGCGTCGAGGTCGAGACCAGCCTCGAGGCTGGAATGGCCGGTGAAGTAGACCCTGAGCCCATCCTCCTCGCGCACGCCGAGGCGCATGCGCAGCACCTTCTTCAGGTCGCCGACGAAGGCGCTGATCCAGGGCGCGCCGGAGCCGATCGCCACATCGTCGAGATGCGCGAAGCTCACGAACACGTCACAATTGTAGCCGGGCACATAGGCCATGCCCCCGCCAGCCTCCCCAGCGCATGTCTTGCACGGGCGTGACGATACACAGGCAGGCCCAGATTGGCGAGACACACAGCTGTGGAAATGATCGCGCAGGGGCCCGCAAGGAAAAGCCCCCGCGGATGGCGGGGGCTCCGTGAAGCAGGCTCGGGCCGAACGCCTCTCAGGCGCTGCCGATCTGGGAGTCGGGCCGCCCGCGCGCGGCCATCGCGACGAGCTCGGCCGGGGCGCGGCCGGTCTGCTCCGATCGCGGCGCAACCGGATGCATCACGGCGTCGACGAACTGGCGCGTCAGCTGCCAGTCGCGCTGCGCGTCGATAAGCAGCTCGGCGCTCGAACGGGGGCGCGGCGGCGGCCCGTCCAGATCGGCGAGGCGATCGGCGAGCGCCTCGCCGGCGGCTTCGAAAACCTCCTTGAAGCTCCGTCCCCGGGCGACGCACCCCGGAAGGTCCGGGAAGCTTACCTGCCATTCGCCACTCGGGAATGTGCGAAAGAGACCGATGTAGCGAGTGTCCTTCAAGACGTTCCTCCTTACCTCTCGTGAAACACCCAGACCCCGCGGCCTCAATGTGCGGGAAACGGCGGAAATCTAGTGCAGCGGAAGGGGCCTTCAAGAGGTGCCGCCGCCTGCAGGCATCTGGCGGAAATTCGGCGGACCGGCCAAATGCGCTAAAGGCAAGTAGAGGCAACCCCGGACAGCTCTCCGGCGTTGCGGGATGGCGCTCCGCCGCGGAGAAGGAGGCGAACATGAGCCAGTTGACCAGAGAGGCCATCGCACGCATGCTCGGGCCGACCGACAACACTCTCGCCGCAGAGATCGCCTCCACCGGCGCTTCGGAGGAGGAGCTGGCCGAGGCGCATGCATGGGTGGTGAGCGACGATGCGCTGATGAGCGACCTCCGGCCACTTCCCAAGGGACGCGTTGCGCAGCTCGTCGGCATCCTGGAGCAGATCGAAGGGCCTGCCTCGGACGAGGAGTAGGCTGCGCGGTCACGGCGCGGACCGAAGCCCAACCCTGTAAACCGGGACGCTCGGCCGGCGGCGCGCCCTGCCCGCCTCCGCGTCGCGGCTCTCTTCGACGCGGCCGACGGCGTTGACGTCGAGCTGGTCTCCGAGCTCCACGACCGCCTGCGCAGCGAAGGATTGTGTGGCGAGCACCTTGCCGGGCGGGAAGCCCGGCATGTCCGATCCCGCCTTGAGGCGCGCGATGGCCTTCGCGTCGGGCTT
>CAZMJQ010000496.1:0-2634 GCA_964566475.1 uncultured Propylenella sp.
GCCGTGGAACGCGCGGTCGAAGTTCTCCGGCGCGTAGCCGGCGAAATCCACCGGCCGGTCCTCGATCAGCGTCTCCGGATGCGCGAGGCCGAGCTCGAATGCGAGGCCGTAGATCAGCGGCTTCAGCGTGGAGCCGGGCGAGCGCACGGCGCGCGTCATGTCGATGAATCCGTCGCGCCGCGCGTCGAACAGGCCGGACGAGCCGACCGAGGCGCGGATCTCCCCCGTCCTGTGATCCGCGACGAGGATCGCCGCCGAGACGAACGGCGAGATGGCCGCGGCGCGCTCCGCCGCGAGCGATTCCAGCCGCCGCTGCAGGCCCGCGTCGATGGTGAGACGGTGCGCCGGCTTCTCCGGTGTCGCTGCGACGAGCCGCCCGGTCGTGTGCGCCGCGAGCATGGGGAAGGGGCGGCGGCGGTCAGGCACCGTCTCCAGCCGTGCGGCCGAGACGTCGTCGGCCGTGAGCACGCCGGCTTCCGCGGCGCGCTGAAGCACGCGGTCACGCGCCGCGCGCGCCGCCGCGGCGTGGCGGTCGGGCCGGCGGCCTTCCGGCGATTGCGGGAGCGCCACGAGCAGCGCCGCCTCCGCCGGCGTCAGGCGCTTCGGCTCCTTGCCGAGATAGGCGAGCGATGCGGCGCGCACCCCCTCGATGTTCCCGCCATAGGGCGCGCGCCGCAGGTAGAGCTCCAGGATTTCGTCCTTCGAGAGCCGCCGCTCCAGCGCCAGCGCCGTCAGCATCTGGTCGAGCTTGCCGCCGACGCTGCGGGTGGACGCGCCCGAGAGAAGCCGCGCCACCTGCATGGTGAGCGTCGAGGCGCCGGAGACCGGCCGCCCGTGCTCGACCATCTGCCACGCGGCGCGAGCGAGCGCCGTCACGTCGACGCCGCGATGCGCGCGGAAGCGCCGGTCTTCGTAGGCAGTGAGGGTGCGGACGAAGAGCGGGTCGACGTCGTTCAGCGTCGCGGCGAGACGCCAGCGCCCGTCGGCGATGGGGAAGGGACGGAGCAGCACGCCGTTGCGGTCGAGTGCAACGACGCCGGTCTCCGGCGCGAGCGGGGGAAGAGCGACGTTCGCGACGATTGCCTTCAGGGCGAGGGGGGCGGCAGTCGCGATGATGCATGCCGCGACGAGCGCGGCGCCCAGCGGCCATCCAAGACCGAGGCGAGGCCGCGCGTGGAGGGGGCGGCGGCTGGCTCCGTACTTTGCGGCCGCCCCCTCCACCGCCTTCGGCGGTCCCCCTCCCCCATCTGCGATGGGGGAGGAACCGGGGCCGCCTCGCCCAATCTCTGTTGCGGTTGGCGAATCCGTTTCGCCTCCCCTCCAGGGGGAGGTTAAGAAGCCGAGCAAGCCGGAGGCCCGTCGCACGACAGCCCCCTATCGCAGCGGGCCGACCACTTCGACCGAGCCCGTGTCCGTGCGGGCGCGACGCTCCGGCCGGTACATGTCCTCCACCAGCGCCGCCGGATGCAGAAACGCGCCGGGCGAGGTGGCGCGCACGATGTAGGCGAACTGAAACTGCGTGGCGCCGCCGGGCTGCGAGTCCCACGCCGCGATGAACCGGTCCGCGCGGAACTCCACATGCGCCGGGTTATCCATCAGGTCCAGCCAGTCGAGCGTGCTGACGTCGCCGCTCGAAAGGATATGCGGGTTGTCGATCTCGAACCCGGCGGGGAGCGGATCGTCGAGCACCAGCCGCGCGCCTTCGCTCTCGTTGGTGATGACGTCGAGAACGGCGACGAGCCGCGCCCCCTGCTCGACCGCGGTCAGGTTGGCCGGCTGGCCGTCGAGCGTGTAGTAGCTGCGCGCCAGGCGGTAGAAGTTGCCGCCCGCCGGCTCCGGCACCGCCGGCACGCCGCGCACCGTCGTGCCGAGCTCCACCTCGCGGTCGCCGGCATTGGCGATGACGAGCGGCGAGCGGCCCAGCGCATCCGCCTCGAAGCTGCGGAAGAGCGGCCCTGCGATCGGCTCGCCGTCGACGACGAGGCTCGGCTCGGAGAGGCGCTGCATGAGCGCGTGCGCGGCAAGCAGCGACCACGCGTCCTCCTGCGTGCTCGTGTAGCGCTTGCTCTGGCGGTCGCGCTCCACTTCGCTCGAGAGGCTGATGAGGTCGATCTCCGCGCGCGCCTCCGACGCGAGCGTCAGGATCGCCGCGCCGTCGCGGAGCGGCGTGCCGTAGTCGATGCGCCAGCCTCCTTCGCTCTCCGGCTCGACGCCGAGGCTGCCAAGCGCTGCGCGGAACACCGCATCGGCGCGCAGCTGGTCGCCGTAGAGCGCCAGCGCCGCGCCGATCTGCGCCTTGGCGAGCGGCGTGGCGAACGCGTCGAGCTTCGCCTCCGCGTAGTAGCGGAGGTCGCCGATGGCGGCGCGGCCGTTGGCGGCGAGCACGTAGAGCGCGTAGGCGATGTCCTCGCCGCCATGGTCGAAATCGCCGGCATAGGCGATGCGATTCTTCAGGTTGTCGAGCGCGAGTTGAAGCGGCTGCGCCGGCACGGGGAAGCCGTTCTGGTCGGCGCGGGTGAGGAAGTCGGTGACGTAGGAGTCGAGCCACAGGTCCTCGCTGCCGCCCGGCGACCACAGGCCGAAGCCGCCCGAGCCTGACTGGTTGGCGAGCACGCGCGTGATCGCCTTCTCCAC
>CAZMJQ010000497.1:0-9807 GCA_964566475.1 uncultured Propylenella sp.
CAAATGGCCCGGCAGCCTTGCAATAGCAAGCCTCCCTGCAATATATGGCCCAGTCTGATCCCCGGTAGCTCAGCGGTAGAGCAACCGGCTGTTAACCGGTTGGTCGCTGGTTCGAATCCGGCCCGGGGAGCCAATTGCGTAAAGGGGGTTGGCCCGGAATCGGGCTGGCCCCCATTCTTGTCCCGGCACGGCCCGGCGCACCGCGTTCCTTGGTATCCGGCTGTGCTTCGACAAGCATCATGCGCCCCGAATCCGCTTCTGCAGTTCGGCGAGTAGCGATTCGTTCCATCTGTAGAGGCAGCGGAACCGGACAGCGCCGCGCGCCGTCTCCAGGTCGACGGTCGTCAGGAATACCGCAAGCCGCCCAAGCGAGCAGTCGGTGATCTCCCGATACGGGATGGAAAGGCTCGAGCCATCTGCCTGGTGGAGCGCGCTCAGCCTGTTCATCGAGAACACGAGATGGTCGCTTCGAAGAGCGGCGGTGCCGCGAATCCAGTTTCCGACCGGCAGCGTAAAGTGGCGGAGCGGCGCGACCGCCTCGCGGTCCGATATCAGCGCGTTGCACGCGAACGAGACATCCTGCATGAGCGGGACCTGTCCCCCTCCGGCCCGCCCGGTCAAGGCAGCCCCGACTTAGCCGCGCGCCGCACGCCCGCTGCAAGCCGCCCTCGATTCGGCTGATCCCTCAACAAACGGGCTCCCAGGGCATGCTTTTCGACATTGCTGCGCTGCAAAGACAAGCGTTGTGCGATGCAGCAAGCAGCTTATGTCAAACACAAATCTCAAGGACGATTCGGAGAAGCACCACGATGGCCTACATCTCGACAGCAGAAGTTGCACACGGCCCGCATTCCCGCCTCTCGACATTCTTCGCCGAGGTCGGGGCATTCTTCAGGCTGTTCGGAGCGGCCGTCCGGGTCGCAGGCGCGGTCGAAAGCCATCGCCAGCCGAACGCCCGCGACCTGGATACCCTCGGCATCAAGGGAGCGATCTTCGAGAAGCGCTGAGGATTCCTGTCACATCCGGATCAACGCTGGCGAAAGCGGCCGATGGACGGGAGCTCGATCGGAGTCACGCGCACATCCTCTTCCTCATGGACGCTGCGAGGCGGACTTCTTGCCGGGCGGTCCGCCTCTTCCAGCCACCATCGTCGCGGCTGCGCGGAATCCTTCGGTTGCGCGCGCGGCCTGGCGGTGGGCCCGGGCCGCTTTGAAGCACGGGCCGCCGGCGGTGTCTCTCCCGTCCGCAAATAACCGAGCGTCAGGATCGACAGCGCGCCCAGCAGCAACACAATCCCGGCCGAGAACATAAGCCAGTCGAGACGCGGCACGGCGCTTCCGAGCGGAAGGCCGGAGAACGTCAAAGCGGCAACGCCCAGCGCCGCCACCGGCAGTGCGCCCACCAGCGCGGCAATCAGCGCGGCGAGCCACCCGCCGCGGCCCGCGAATGAGCCCTTTCTCGCAAAGATCAGTAACAGCGCCGCGGCGCACGCCAGCGACCCTCCGGCCGCCAGCAATGCACCGTTTAGGCGCTCGCCCGAATTCTCGATGGCGAACGCGGTCAAGCCGATACCCGCCACGACGAGAAACGCCGCGACGCTCGTCAGCAGCGCCAGGCCGGCAGTAAGCCGCTTCAAGCCAACCTCCTCGCATCCGTCGCCGCAACGGTGGCCTGCATGGCTACAATAGCCGCTTCCGGCCCCGTCTAGCCATATCTGTGCTTGGCCGTTACATTCTCCAACAAGCGGGATGCCCGCCGGCCCACGTCGAGCCGGCGCCACGGTACATCCGATACAACAAGCATCGAAGGAGGACGTATGATGAAGCGACGCCATGCAATGTTGGCTTTCGCTGGCGGATTGATCGTCGCCACCGGACCGGCTGTCTCTCAGGACCTGATGTTTCCCATCGGCGAGGATGGCCGGTTCAACTGGCAAAGCTACGAAGATTTTGCCGCCGCGCACGACCTGTCCGGGCAAACGCTCACCGTGTTCGGGCCGTGGCTCGGGCCGGACGAGACCCTTGTGGAAGGCATGCTCGCCTATTTCGAAGAAGCCACCGGCGCGACCGTCGACTATGCCGGTTCCGACTCCTTCGAGCAGCAGATCGTGATCGACACGCAGGCCGGCAGCCCGCCCAACATCGCCGTGTTTCCACAGCCCGGCCTCGCCGCCGACCTCGCCTCCAAGGGCGATCTCATGCCGCTCGGAGAGGAAACGGCGCAGTGGATCGCGGAGAACTACGCCGCCGGCCAGTCCTGGGTCGACCTCAGCACTTATGCCGGCCCGGACGGCGAGGAGCAGCTCTACGCGTTCCCCTATAAGGCGGACGTGAAGAGCCTCGTCTGGTACGTGCCCGAGAACTTCGAGGACGCCGGCTACGAGGTGCCGGAGACCATGGAGGAATTGAAGGCGCTGACTGAGCAGATCGTGGCCGACGGCGGCACGCCCTGGTGTATCGGCCTCGGATCGGGCGCCGCCACCGGATGGCCGGCGACCGACTGGGTGGAGGACCTGATGCTGCGTACGCAGCCGCCGGAAGTCTATGATCAGTGGGTGTCGAACGAGATTCCGTTCGACGATCCGCGGGTCGTGGAAGCCATCGAGGAGTTCGGCTGGTTCGCCAAGAACAACGACTTCGTCGACGGTGGCGCCGCGGCGGTCGCTTCGACCGACTTCCGCGATAGCCCGAAAGGGCTCTTCGGCGCGCCGCCCGCCTGTTACATGCATCACCAGGCGTCCTTCATCCCGTCCTTCTTCCCTGAAGGAACGGAGCTCGGCGTGGACGCCGACTTCTTCTACTTCCCTGCCTACGAGAGCAAGGATCTGGGCAAGCCGGTTCTCGGCGCGGGCACGCTGTTCTCGATCACGTCGGATTCAGACGCCGCGCGCGTGTTCATCGAGTGGCTGAAGACACCGATCGCGCATGAAGTGTGGATGGCGCGGTCCGGCCTCCTGACGGCGCACACGGGCGTCAACATCGACGCCTATGCCAACGATCCGCTGAAGAAGCAGGGCGAGATCCTGCTCAACGCCACCACCTTCCGGTTCGATGGCTCCGACCTTATGCCGGGCGCCATCGGCGCAGGCACCTTCTGGACCGGCATGGTCGATTTCGTCGGCGGGGCGGACGCCGCGGCAGTCGCCGCGTCCAGCCAGAGAGCCTGGGACTCGATCAAGTAGTATCCGACGACAGCCGGCCCGGGCCGCCACGCGGCCCGGGCCGCCTCAACGACAAAAAGCCGTTGGCCGGCCGCCACAATTGACGGTAGGATAAATAAAAGCGCCGGCACGATCCGGCGGTCTTCCGGGGGGAAGAGAATGCAGCACCTTGTGGGCGCCCTTGTAGCCATCGTGCTCGGCGTCGGTGCATGTGCCCTCTACTACTTCGCTGCAAACTGGCTGCTCGACCTCATCCTCCCATTCCGCGACGCGAGTCCGCGCGCCGTCAGGAATCAGAAGATCGCCTCCGTCATCCGGCCCTGGCTGTTCCTCGGACCGGCGCTGCTCATCCTCGGCGTCTATCTCGTCTATCCCGTCATCGACTCGTTTCGCCTGAGCTTCTACGACCGAACCGGTCGACAGTTCGTGGGCATATCGAACTACGCGTGGGCCTTCGGCAACGAAGAGTTCCGCCAGTCGATCTTCAACAACATCCTGTGGCTGCTCTTCGTGCCGGCGATGTCGACCGCATTCGGCCTCGTCATCGCGTTCCTTACCGACCGCATCTGGTGGGGCAACATCGCCAAGAGCCTGATCTTCATGCCGATGGCGATCTCGTTCATCGGCGCCAGCGTGATCTGGAAATTCATCTACGACTACCGCGCCGAAGGCTCGACGCAGATCGGACTCTTGAACGCGATCATTGGGGCGTTCGGCATCGAGCCGCAGGCGTGGATCACGATTCCCTTCTGGAACAACTTCTTCTTGATGATCATCCTGGTTTGGATCCAGACCGGGTTCGCGATGGTGATCCTGTCGGCGGCGCTGCGCGGCATACCGGACGAGACGATCGAGGCGGCCATCATCGACGGGGCCAAGGGCTGGCAGCTCTTCTTCTTCATCATGATCCCGCAGATCTGGGGCACGATCGCAGTGGTGTGGACCACGATCACCATCCTCGTGCTCAAAGTCTTCGACATCGTGCTGGCTATGACCAACGGCCAGTGGGGAACGGAGGTTCTCGCCAACCTCATGTTCGACTGGATGTTCCGCGGCGGCGGCGATTTCGGCCGCGGCGCGACGATCGCAGTCATCATCATGGTAGCGGTGATCCCGATCATGATCTGGAACATCCGCCGCACAAGCGCCGAGATGGAGGGTCGCTGACATGGCCGGCATGGCAGGCCGGAAGCAAGGCGGATGGCCGGTTCACGTTGCCGTCCTGATCCTGGTCATCATCTGGGTGACGCCGACCTTCGGCCTGTTCATCAGCTCCGTTCGCGACAAGGACCTCCTCGCCGTCTCGGGATGGTGGACGGCGCTCACAACGACGGAGCGCAACGAGGTCGGCCGCGCTCCGGCGCCCGAGGAGCAGGTCGAGGACGCCGACCAGTACGTCATCTCCGGCAAGCTCTTCCCGGAGGGAAGCGGAGCCCGTGTGGCAAGGTTCGGCACCTCGATTCAACGGCCCGGCGAGTTCGAGGCGGGCCAGACTGTAGACATGGACGGCGGCGGCCAGCTGACCGTCAACGAGGACGGCTCCTTTCGTCTGACGTCGCCGCAGCCGTTCGAGGGCTCGCGCGGCCAACGGCTTTTCTACACCGCCGCCTTCCCGCCGGAGTTCACCCTTGAGAACTACGAGGAGGTGCTGACCCAGGAAGGCATCGGACAGTCCTTCATCAACTCGCTGACCGTCTCGATTCCGGCGACCGTCATCCCAATCCTCATCGCCGCCTACGCCGCCTATGCGCTCGCGTGGATGAAGTTCCCGGGACGCGCGCTCCTGCTCTCCGTCGTGGTCGGGCTGCTCGTCGTTCCGCTACAGATGTCGCTGATCCCGCTGCTGAAGCTCTACAACGACGTCGGCGTGTTCTTCGGCGTTCCGGCGAAGACCTACGTCGGGATCTGGCTGGCGCATACGGCGTTCGGCATGCCCCTCGCCATATACCTCCTGCGCAACTACATCGCCGGGCTGCCCGGCGAGATCATGGAATCGGCGCGCATCGACGGGGCGAGCGACTTCGACATCTTCATCCGCATCGTGCTGCCTCTCTCTATGCCGGCGCTCGCGGCCTTCTCCATCTTCCAGTTCCTCTGGGTGTGGAACGACCTGCTGGTGGCCATGGTCTTCCTCGGCAACGGCGACGACCAGCTCGTGCTGACGGGGCGACTAAGGGAGCTGCTCGGCTCGCGCGGCGGCAATTGGGAGATCCTCACCGCCGCGGCGTTCGTCTCCATCGTCGTTCCGTTGATCGTCTTCTTCTCCCTGCAACGGTTCCTGGTCCGCGGCCTGCTGGCGGGCTCCGTCAAGGGGTAATCAAGGTAAGGCGCCATGGCAGCAGTCGAGCTCACCGACCTCAAGAAGTCCTTCGGCGTGGTCGACGTCATCAAGGGCGTCGACCTCAACATCGAGCAGGGCGAGTTCGTCGTTTTCGTCGGGCCGTCGGGATGCGGGAAGTCCACGCTTCTCAGGCTGATCGCGGGGCTGGAGGACATCACCTCGGGCACGCTGAAGATCGGCGGAAACGTGGTGAACGACGTGCCGCCGTCGAAGCGCGGCATCGCCATGGTGTTCCAGTCCTACGCGCTCTACCCGCACATGAGCGTCTACAACAATATGGCCTTCGGCATGAAGCTGGCGCGTGCCAGGAAGGAGGACATCGACAGGAGCGTGCGCGCCGCGGCCGATGTCCTGCAGCTCACCCCCCTCCTCGACCGCCTGCCGCGGCAGCTCTCCGGCGGCCAGCGCCAGCGCGTCGCCATCGGCCGCGCCATCGTGCGCAACCCGCAGGTATTCCTGTTCGACGAGCCGCTCTCCAACCTCGACGCCGCGCTGCGCGTCGCGACCCGGATCGAGATCGCGAAGCTGCACGAGAAGATGTCGGACACCACGATGATCTACGTGACGCACGATCAGGTGGAGGCCATGACGCTCGCCGACCGCATCGTCGTGCTGAACGGCGGTCTGATCGAGCAGGTCGGCACGCCGATGCAGCTCTATCATACGCCCGACAACCTCTTCGTCGCCCGCTTCATCGGGTCGCCGGCGATGAACGTCGCGCCCTGCAAGATCGAGGCCGCGAACGGCGAGTCCCGCATCAAGTCGGACACCGGCGCTTCCGTGCGCGTTCCGGCGAGCATTCCCGCCAGCGCGGTCGGCAAATCAGGCACGCTCGGCGTTCGCCCGGAAGACCTCCGGCTTGCGAGGGACGGCGACGCCATCTTCCGCGGCGAGCTGCTTCTGGCGGAGAACCTCGGCGAGGTGACGCTGCTCTACGTGAACTCGGGCAACGAGCAGGAGCCGATCATCGCCAAAGTGGATGGCGGCGTGGAGATGGAGCGCGGCAAGGAGGTGGGCCTGACGGCCGCGACCGAGCACTTCCACGTCTTCGACGAGAGCGGCAGGGCGTTTCCCCGAACGCGGGCATAGTCCGTCGCAGCGGCGGCTACGCGCCGCTCGTCACCACCGCCAGCGCAAAGCCGTCGTGGCCCTTGATGGAGACGGTCTGGATCACCGTGGCGCTGACGCGCGGCTCCCTGGCGAGGAGCTCCATGAAGCTGCGCACGTCGCCGCTGCGGGTCGTCGTGTCCTGCGCCCCGAACCGGACGACATTGTCGATGACGATGGCCGTGCCGCGGCGCGACAGCTTGATGGCCCAGTCCAGATAGGCGGCGCTGCCGTCCTTGTCCGCGTCGATGAAGACCAGGTCGAACGGTCCCCCGCCCTCCTCCGCGATATCCGGCAGCAGGTCGAGCGCCTTGCCGAGGCGCACCTCCGCGACGTGCGAGAGTCCGGCGCGCTCGATATTGGCGCGCGCAATCTCGGCATGGCGCTCGCTTGCCTCAAGTGAGATGAGGCGTCCATCGGCAGGCAGCGCCCGCGCCATCCAGATGGTCGAATAGCCGCCCAGCGTGCCGATCTCCAGGATGCGGCGCGCCCCGCCGACCAGCGCCAGGAGCATCAGGAACTTCGCATGCGGCGGCGCAAGCTCGATCGCCGGCAGGCCCGCCGCTTCGCTCGCGGCAATCGCAGCGTCGGCCGCCGGGTCCGACGCGAAGAGCCGGGCGATGTTGCGGTCGATCTCCGACCAGCGCCTCTCGCTCATCGCGCGCGCAGCACGGCTCTTCCGGCATATCGCGCTGCCGGACCGAGCTCCTCCTCGATGCGGATGAGCTGATTATACTTCGCGGTACGGTCGGAGCGCGCCAGCGACCCCGTCTTGATCTGCCCGCAATTGGTCGCGACCGCGAGGTCGGAGATCGTGGAATCCTCTGTCTCGCCCGAGCGGTGCGACATGACGGCCGTGTAGGCCGCCTTATGGGCGGTCTCCACCGCGTCGAGCGTCTCCGTGAGCGATCCGATCTGGTTCACCTTCACCAGGATGGAATTGGCCACGCCGCGCCCGATCCCGTCCTTCAGCCGCCTGGTATTGGTCACGAAGAGATCGTCCCCGACCAGCTGGCACCTGTCGCCGATCGCCTCCGTCAGCGCTTTCCAGCCGTCCCAGTCGTCCTCCGCCATTCCATCCTCGATGGAGACGATCGGGAAGCGCGAGACCAGGTCGGCGAGGTATTTCGCCATCTCTTCCGGGCCCAGCTTCCTGCCCTCGCCGGCAAGGTCGTAACGGCCGTCCCTGAAGAACTCCGTGGAGGCGCAGTCGAGCGCCAGCATCACGTCGTCGCCCGGCTTGTAGCCGGCGGTCTCTATCGCGCCCATGACGAAAGTCAGCGCCTCCTCCGCGGAGGAGAGCGCCGGGGCGAAGCCGCCCTCGTCGCCGACATTCGTGTTGTGCCCCGCGTCCTTCAGCGCCTTCTTCAACGTCTGGAACACCTCGGAGCCCGTCCTGACGGCATCGGCCAGCGTCTCGGCGCCGACCGGCATGATCATGAACTCCTGGATGTCGATCGGATTGTCGGCATGGACGCCGCCGTTCACGATGTTCATCATCGGCACCGGCAGGAGCCTGGCGCTCGTCCCGCCGATGTAGCGGTAGAGCGGCAAGGCGCTGGCATCCGCCGCCGCCTTCGCAACAGCCAGCGAGACCCCGAGAATGGCATTGGCTCCGAGCCGTGCCTTGTTCTCCGTGCCGTCCAGCCTGATCATCGTCTCGTCGATCTGGACCTGGTCCTCAGCGTCCATCCCGGAAAGCGCGTCGAATATCTCGCCATCCACCGCTTCGATGGCCTTCCACACGCCCTTGCCCTGGAAGCGGGACTTGTCGCCGTCGCGCAACTCGACTGCCTCATGGGCGCCGGTGGACGCGCCCGACGGCACGGCCGCGCGGCCGAACGAGCCGTCCTCCAGCGTCACGTCCACTTCCACGGTGGGATTGCCGCGGCTGTCGAGAATCTCGCGGCCGGCGATATCGATGATGGCGGTCATGCGCCCTCCTTGCTTGCCGGGCTCACTTATTCGATGTCGCGGCGAAACGGAAGCGCCGCGGTCGAGGCCGGACATTGCGTGTCTGAAGAATTGTCTTGCGTCGGCTAACCGGGGGGAACGCCGTAAAGCCCCGTCGCGTTCTAGGTTCGAAGCAGCGGAAGGTGAAAGACCCGCACGCTGTTCCACATCCAGTCAAGGAAGGACGGAGTGCCATGGGAATATTCTCTAAGGACATCAAGACGCTCGACGACCTGTTCGTGCATCAGATGCGGGACGTCTATTACGCCGAGAAGCAGCTCGTGAAGGCGTTGCCGAAGATGGCCGAGAAAGCCACGAGCCCGGCGCTGAAGCAGGGGCTCGAAAGCCACCTGAAGGAGACCGAGGGCCACGTGAAGCGCCTCGAGAAAGTCTTCGAGATGCACGGCGTCGAGGCCAAGGGCGTCGACTGCCCTGCCATTGACGGCATCATCAAGGAGGCCGACGAGATCGTCGGCGAGGTGGACGACAAGGAAGTGCTGGACGCCGCCATCATCGCTGCCGGCCAGGCCGCCGAGCACTACGAGATTACGCGCTACGGCACGCTGATCGCGTGGGCGAAGCAGCTCGGTCGTCCGGACTGCGCCGAGGTGCTGGAACAGACCCTGCAAGAGGAGAAGTCGGCCGATGCGAAGCTGACGACGCTCGCCGAAGGCGGCATCAACCGGAAAGCCGCATAAGAATAAGACGGCCGAGCAAGACTGGCGCGCGGGGATAGACCCTCCTCCCGTGCGCCGCTCGGCTGCCGCTCAGGCCGCCACGAAAACGCCCGGGGATTCTGGCGGGGCGGCCTCACACAAGGCGGGATCTGGGCGCGCATCTGATCTTTTCAAGGCGCGGGAACTGGGGGGCCGTCCGGCACATTCGGTTCCTGTTGATCCAACCCAGGAGGTCTTGATTATGCGTCACCTTCCTTTGACCGCCCTCGCTTTTGCATCCCTCATGGCAATCGGCGCGGCGGCGTGCAGCGACGCCAGCCAGAATCCCCCGGCCGAGTCACCTGCTCAGACCGGCTCCATTCCGGCCGATCCTGCGACGCAGCCCGATCCTGCGGCGCAGCCTCAGGATCCCCTGCTCGCTCCCGAACAGCCGGCCCAGTAGCGCATCGGCCAACCCTCTAGGCCGATATCTGCTTCGCCAGCCGGTCTATCGCGATCAGCTGGCGAAGCAGCCCCTCCATCTCCCCGAGCGGCACCATGTTCGGTCCGTCGGAGGGCGCATTGTCCGG
>CAZMJQ010000498.1:0-4083 GCA_964566475.1 uncultured Propylenella sp.
GTGGCGCTCGTCGGCGAGTCGGGGAGCGGCAAGTCGGTGACCGCGCTCTCCGTCCTGCGCCTCCTGCCGGCCCCCCCGGCGCGCGTCGCTTCCGGCCGCATCGTGTTCGACGGCGTCGACCTCCTGGGTCTGAGCGAGAACGAGATCCGCCAGGTGCGCGGACGGCGCATCGGCATGGTGTTCCAGGAGCCGATGACCTCGCTCAACCCGGTGCTCTCCGTCGGCCGCCAGATGACGGAGGGCATGCGCCTCCATCTCGGCCTTTCGGCGAAGTCGGCGTGGGAGCGGGCGCGCGAGCTCCTGGCGACCGTCGGCATATCCGACGCGGAGCGGCGGCTCCGCCAATACCCGCATCACATGAGCGGCGGCATGCGCCAGCGCATCATGATCGCCATGGCGGTGAGCTGCGAGCCCCAGCTCATCATCGCCGACGAGCCGACGACCGCCCTCGACGTCACCATCCAGGCGCAGATCCTGGAGCTGCTGCAGGACCTCTGCCGGCGGCTCGGCGTGGCGCTCGTCATCATCACGCACAACCTCGGCATTGTCGCGCGCTACGCCGACCGCGTGAACGTCATGTATGCCGGCCGCATCGTGGAGCACGGCGCGGCGGGCCGCCTCTACCGCGAGCCGGCGCATCCCTACACCGCGGGTCTGCTCAACTCCGTGCCGCGGCTCGACCGGCCGCGCGGCGCGCATCTCGATCCGATCCCCGGCGCCCCGCCCGATCCGTCGGCGCTCGCCTCCGGCTGCGCCTTCCGCCCGCGCTGTGGCTATGCCACGCGCCGCTGCGCGGAGGCCGTTCCGCCGCTCTTCGAGGCGCGGGCGGGACACCGCACCGCCTGCTTCCACTTCGACCGGCTGCTTCAGAAGGTGCCGGCATGAGGGCGCTGGCGGAGCTGCAGCATCACGAGCCGGCGGCTCCGCTGGTGCGGATACGCGATCTGAAGAAGTATTTTCCGGTCCGCCGTGGAATCGTGTTCGAGCGCACGGTGGCGGAGATCAAGGCTATCGACGGCGTCTCGTTCGATATCCGCCGGGGCGAGACGCTGGGCCTCGTCGGCGAGTCGGGCTGCGGCAAGTCCACGCTGGCGCGCTGCGTGCTGATGCTGGAGGAGCCGACCGGCGGCTCGATCCTGTTCGACGGCGAGGACATCGCCGGCATGCAGCGCGAGCGGCAGCGCAGCTTTCGCCGCCGCGTGCAGGCCGTGTTCCAGGACCCGTACTCATCGCTCAACCCGCGTATGACCGTGGAGGAGATCGTCGGCGAGCCGCTCTATGTCCACCGCGTGGCGCGCGACCGGGCGGCGATCGCCGCGCGCGTGCGCGAGCTCCTCGACATCTGCGGGCTGCCTGCGCGCCTCATGGAGCGCTATCCGCACGAGATGAGCGGAGGCCAGCGCCAGCGCATCGGAATTGCCCGCGCGCTGGCGCTCAACCCGGACTTCATCGTCTGCGACGAGGCGGTCTCCGCGCTCGACGTGTCGATCCAGGCGCAGATCATCCGCCTGCTGGAGGACCTCCGCGACGAGTTCGGCTTGACCTACCTTTTCATCGGCCACGACCTCAGCGTCGTGCGGCACATCTCGCACCGCGTCGCGGTCATGTATCTCGGCAAGCTCGTGGAGATCGCCGACAGCGAGGAGCTCTTCGCCGATCCGCGGCACCCTTACACGCAGGCGCTTCTCTCCGCCGTCCCGGTGCCCGACCCGGAGATCGAGCGCGCGCGCAAGCACCGCGTCGTGACCGGCGAAACGCCGAGCCCCATCGCGCCGCCTTCGGGCTGCGTGTTCCATCCCCGTTGTCCCATCGCCGTCGAGGAATGCCGCCTGCGCGTTCCGGAGGCGCGCGATCTCGGCAACGGGCACCTTGCCGCCTGCATAAAGGCGGACTCCGCAGAGAAGGCATTTGCCTGAGGGAGAGCGGCCCAACGAGGGGTCAAACAGAGGGAGAGCTAGGATGAGACACAAGCTGACGAAAGCCGATGAAGAGCGTATCCGCAGCGAGCTTGCGGATGCCTGCGATTTCGACCCGCGCGATCCGCTGTTCGGGCTCAGCCGGCAGGCGCTGTCCGGGCCGCGCATGGAGCGTCGCACGGTGCTGCGCCTGTTGGCGGCGGCGGGCACGCTGTCGGCCTGGCACCTGATGCCGCGCGCCGGCGGCGTCGGGCGCGCCATGGCGCAGGGCATGGGCGGCACGCTTCGCTGCGGCTGGTCCGGCGTGGGCGAGATCGCCACGCTCGACCCGGCGCAGATCAACCAGGTGCTGCAGTTCCAGATCGCGTCCAACGTGCTGAGCGGCCTGACCCACATCAACGCCGACCTTGTGGCGGAAGCCGACCTCGCCGAGAGCTGGGAAGTCTCCGACGACGGCAAGGAGTACACCTTCACGCTGCGCGAGGGCGTAACGTTCCATAACGGCGATCCCTTCAACGCTGACGACGTCCTCTTCACCTATGAGCGCTCGAAGAATCCGGAGCACTCGATCCACCACCAGGTGCTCGCCAACGTGACGGGCGTGGAGAAGATCGACGACTACACCGTGAAGTTCATCCTCGGCGCGCCGCAGGCCTCGTTCCTGCCGAAGACGCTGGAACGCTCCAGCGGCCGCGCCATGACCATCGTCAGCCGCGGCGCGCTGGAGTCGATGGGCCTGGCCGATTACGGCCTGACGCCGGTCGGCACCGGACCGTTCATGGTCACCGACCACCAGCTCGGGCAGAGCGTGACGCTGGAGAAGTTCGCCGACTACTACGATCCGGAGCGGCCGAAGCTCGACCGCGTCGTCATCACGCCGATCATCGACGCGGAGCCGCTCGCCGCCGCCATGGAGGCCGGCGACATCCAGCTGATCGGCGGCAACCCCATCGCGCCGGAGCTGTTCGACCGGTTCGCCGCCAATCCCGACCTCGAGGTGAGCGACGTGCCCTCGCCCGGCTTCCAGTCGGTCTGGATCAACCCCTGGCACGAGGCGATGCAGGTCACCGACTTCAACAAGCCGGTCGAGGAGCTGATGCAGGAGAACGGCTTCAAGGTGCGCCTCGCCATCGCCAAGGCGCTCGACCGCGACCGCTATATCGAGCAGGCGCAGTTCGGCCGCGGCACGCCCGCCTACGGGACGATCAACCCGGCGATGGCCTTCTACTTCGACGAAGCGCTGGCCGAGGAGAGCAACCAGAAGACCGACATCGATGCGGCGAAGCAGCTCATGGCCGACGCCGGCTATCCGGACGGCGAGGGCTTCCCCACGCTCCGCCTCCTGGCGACGCCCGCTCAGCGTCGTGAGGCCCAGGTCGTGGCGAACCTGCTCAGCACCGGCCTCGGCATAAACGTCGAGCTGCAGACGAAGGACTTCCCGGTGCTCATCGAGGATTTCGACAAGATGAACTGGGACCTCGTGCGTCTCGGCAGCGGCGGCGACTACGACCCGGACGACGGCATCCTCGACTGGATGCTGTCGGACTCCAAGTTCAACGGCCGCCTGCGCGACCCCGCGACGCATCCGTTCGGGTTCTGGGCCGAGGACGAGGTCGACCGGCTGATCGAGGAGCAGAGCGCCACCGCCGACCTCGACAAGCGCAAGGAGCTCGTGCAGCGGGCCAACCGCATCAGCTCCGACAAGGTGGCCTCGGCCTTCCTGTTCCACCCCAACGACGCGCTCGTCTACCACAGCTCGGTCAACTATCCCGACGAAAGCCGCATCCCCGGTCTCGTCGAGCTCGACCGGGTGACCGTCTCCGGGTGACGCCGAGCGGGGCAAGAGTGTCTGGCGAAATGGCGCGGTCCTGGTTCCTCCCCCGCGAAGCGGGGGAGGGGGACCGCCGCAGGCGGTGGAGGGGGCGGCCACACGGCACCGAGCCAACCGCCGCCCCCGCCACCCACCCCCCACTGCGATGGGGGAGGAACCGGGCGCCGCGCCGCGGGGCGCCGCCGGTGCCGCCCGGAGCGCCGCCATGAGCCGCTACATCCTCCGCCGCATTCTCGGCGCCGTCCTCGTGATGTGGGCCGTGGCGACGCTCGTCTTCTTCATGATGCGCATCGTTCCGGGCGATCCGATCGGCGCGATGCTGTTCGACGCCGGCGA